>JAQWIK010000044.1 GCA_029248915.1 Paracoccaceae bacterium
GTGCCTAGTCTGGATGGAGGATGTAATATTCTAGGCGGTTAAACCGGCTTCGTCTGCAGCTTCCCAAATCTCTTTCCAAGCTTTCTTTGCTTTTCCTCTATGCTTGATACCTCGCGCTGATTCTAAATTGTCAAGCATACCATCACCTTCTACAACGATTAGACCGACCATTCCCATATTGGAATGAGGCTTGCAGTGATAACCGTAGAATCCTGGAACAGTAAAGGTGACATCAACCTGTTTATTCATCTTACCTTTCCATTTTTCTGCTCCATCTGGCAGCATACCTTTGATTATTTCACTATTGTGCCCTTTATTTTCTGGTAAAAAGGAAACAGTATCACCAACAGCAACTTTTAAAAGGCTAGGGGAGAAAACCATCTTCTTTTTCGAATTGTCTGGATCTTTATTTAACATTAAAACTTCAAAAGTATTTCCAGCAGCCAAAAAATTGGGCGCTAAAGCAGCCGTCATAACTACACCAGCTCCGGTTAGAACTTCTCTGCGGTTGTAACTTTTATTCATCTTACATTCCTTTAGGTCAAAATTTAATTTTGTGGTCCCAAAACGGGTACGAGAGTTAAAAAATATTTTCATTTGTGTTGGCTGCTTCAATGCAAACTAAAGAAGTTAGCTAACTAAAAACTGTAACTATATCTTATAGGCATAAGTTAGTTTTCCTCAAGTAATAATCAATATTCAAATCTAATAAAAGCAGCTGTTGAAACGGTTTCGATAATTAATATGAAAGGAATATGTAATGCCATAATGGTTAGGAAAGCTTAAAATATCTGCGTAAGGCAAGCCTACAATTATCCCTCTTCCGAAAAGCCAGCTCAGCCTGGCCTGAAATTATAATCATAGTTAGAACCTTCAACTTCGTGAACGTGTTAAAGCCGGTAGCATCAAGTTCTGGTTTATATGAAGAAAAAAAGAACTTATGTATTGCGAATTTTTGGTTTGCGTTAACTTTAAAAGAAGATAGCTTTAAACATGATTTTTTGGGCGCCAAAGTCACTGATTGTTTTGATTATTAGCGTATAACATTTTCGGAGTTAAAAATATTTTGAAAAAAAAACTTTCTTTGAATTTATCGCTTCCATTGTTTATAGTCAGTTTGCTGTTTTTACTTGTAGTATTCGTAGCTGTCTTTCGAACTTTGGATTTACAACCTTACTCAATCTCAAAACAAACCAACATAAAGGCTGAAAAACAGATAGCTTTAAAGATTGGGGAAAATGATGAAACTTTAATTTTGGATGAAGTTGGAAACGTTTTAATCAGCTATACAAAGGAACAAGAAAACTTCGTTTCCACAGTCACAAAAGTGTTGGCGAGAGACCGAAAAAAAATCGGAATTTTAGAAAATTCAAATGTAGTTCTGCGACTCAGTCAAAATAATAGATTAAGTATTTTTGATCCTAAAACAAAACGAGAAATAGATCTCGCTAGTTTTGGAGCAGATAATATTCAGGTATTTTTTGACCTTTTCAATTAAAGTGTAAAAAAAATATTACATAAAGTGTCAATCTATATTGACATAAAGTATTTTCTATTTATCAATTAAAAGGAATTACCTGGCTTAACATGTATCCGATTTTTTCAAATTGGTTGGATGGCAAGCTGGCAGAGCAACATGCGAGTATGTGCTCTGGGGAATTTTAAATACGAGGATATAAAAATCGATGGCACTATTATCTTTCGAAAGGAAATATCGAGTTCCTGGTGGGACAATCATAGGTGGAAATTTATTTGATTTCTGGATTGGTCCCTTTTATGTTGGCTTTTTCGGCATCTCAGTCGCTTTTTTTGCACTATTGGGGACGTTCCTAATATTTTATGGTGCTTCTATGACTGGTACCTGGAACCCTTGGTTAATTTCAATTGAGCCACCTGAGTTAGCAGTGGGACTTTCGTTTGCCCCCTTAAGTGAGGGCGGCATTTGGCAACTTATTACAATATGCGCTCATGGCGCATTTCTTTCATGGGCTTTAAGGCAAGTTGAAATTTCTAGAAAATTGGGAATGGGACTGCATATCCCAGCCGCATTTTCGTTTGCAATACTTGCTTACACCACATTAGTTGTAATAAGGCCAGTTTTAATGGGTGCTTGGGGGCATGGTTTCCCTTACGGAATATGGTCCCATTTGGATTGGGTCAACAATGTTGGCTATGCTTATGGAAACTTCCATTATAATCCGGCGCATATGATAGCAGTATCCTTATTTTTTACTACATCTCTGGCTTTGGCGTTGCATGGATCATTGATACTGTCCGCTGCAAACCCTGAGAAGGGAAACGACATGCGTGTGCCTGAACATGAGGACACGTTTTTCAGGGATTTTATAGGCTACTCTATTGGGCCGCTAGGAATACACAGATTGGGTCTTTTATTAGCTCTTAATGCGGTTTTATGGTCGGCCATTTGTATCGTTATATCGGGAACTATCTGGTTTGATGCCTGGTCTGAGTGGTGGTTTTGGTATGTAGATTTACCTTTTTGGGTGAATATTGAGGGAGGCATTAATGGCTGAATATCAGAATATTTTTACACAAGTTCAGGTGCAAGGTCCTCCTGAATTAGGTGTTGAGGAAGGCGTTAACTTAGATGAAAGAACGCGTAACGCTTCTTTTTCTACCTTGCTTGGTTGGTTTGGTAATGCACAACTAGGCCCAATATATTTAGGTTTCTTCGGAGTTCTTGGACTTGCCTCAGGCCTCATTTGGTTTCTGATCGTAGGCGCCACGTATTGGGGGCAAGCAGGATATAACCCCGCTGTTTTTGCCCGCGATCTTTTCTATTTTTCATTGGAACCGCCAGCTGAACAGTATGGTTTGGGTTTTGCCCCAATCAAAGAAGGTGGTCTGTGGCTAATAGCAAGTTTTTTCCTCCTAATCTCAGTTCTTTCCTGGTGGATGAGGGCTTATGATTTGGCCAGACAGTTAAAAATGGGTAAGCATGTTTTCTGGGCGTTTGGAGCTGCTATTTGGTTATTCCTAGTATTGGGACTAATCAGGCCCGTTTTGATGGGAAGTTGGTCTGAGGCCGTACCTTATGGAATTTTTACCCACTTAGATTGGACAATGAACTTTTCTGTAGTGTATGGAAACTTGTTTTATAACCCATTTCACGCTCTATCTATTGTATTTCTTTATGGCTCTGCACTTCTTTTTGCTATGCATGGGGCTACTATCCTTGCAACCTCTCGATTTGGAGGAGATAGGGAGCTAGAACAGATAGCTGATCGCGGTACCGCATCCGAGCGTGCGGCTTTATTCTGGCGATGGACGATGGGCTTTAATGCTTCAATGGAAGGCATTCACCGTTGGGCTTGGTGGTTTGCAGTTCTGGTTCCTATCACTGGTGGTATAGGAATCTTGTTGACAGGAACCGTGGTTGATAATTGGTATTACTGGGCTCAAATGCACGGTTACGCTCCACTTGATTGATATTTGTGAGGATAAAAAATGAAACAGAATGAAGCAAATATGTGGGACAAACAAATGTCCATGGCGCAAGTTTTTGGACAGATGGTTGCCGGCTCTTTCTTCGCAGTTCTTGCAATTGGAATTCCAATTGCATTTATAATATTCTTTTATGTTCTTGGAACATTTTTACCAATTGAGTCAAAGCAAGCAGATGATCCAACCCCGGACTCGTTTGTTCAATTGAATGATTAAAATTTTGTCGTACTCGGTTTGGTAGAGTACGACAAAAATTCTAGCCAGTAACGGTCAAGCCACCTGCTAATTGGTAGCCCGATCAATTTTTGATCAAGGAAACCTTTGGCATGTGCGAAAGAGAAAAACGAAAAAATGAACAAGAATATAGTCAGACAAGAGGCTTTAGAAACAAACACGATAGTAGAATATTCGTAGAGCCTTATGACTTTTTTCATGTTTTTAGCGGTATAGATTTCTCTATATTATCAATTGAAAAATATTTTGAACGCTTTGAGAGGCGAAATCAAGGGGACGAAGATTAAACGTTTACCTACACACCCTCAGCTGTACGCACCCAGAAAATAGAAACATTAAGTGAGTCGATTTACCCTTTTAAAAAAAGCGCTGGCTGAAGCAATGAAAATTGGCTGGCTTTAGATAAGAGAAACTGTGGCGCTTGGAGAATCGCCACTTTTTATTCTTACAAAAATAGTAAGAAATTTACAAGTTAAGGCTCAAGATTTTCCACCATTAAACTCGTCATACCATCTTTAGCTAGTGACAACCGGCCAAATACCGAATTGCTCATTATTAACATTTATTGGGCCCCTGGCCCTGCATTCGCCAGTTCTGGAATGGTTGTCAGTTGCATCCTTTGAACTGACATAAAAATTGCACTGTTTACAAACTTCAGTCACGCTAATCTCCTAAAACTTTTTTCTCTTTTAAACAGGTATATTCCAGCTTTTAGTGAAGATTTATGGCTAAATGGATGAGTATCAAGAAGATCTTATTTAGAAATTTAGAAATAGAATTGAAACATGTGAATTGAATTATTATGGTGAAAAGATGGCTTTCTCTAGAAGCTTATACCTATTTTCAACAGCTTAATCGAGTTAGGCATGGCAAAATAAACATGTCTTATTTTGTGAGAATAAGTTTACCAGATTTTGTTATACGAAGAGTGTAAATTTGATTGGCAAGAACAATACGAGCTAAGTTTCCGCCTTTTGTGAGCTCAGCGGCGTTGTAAGTAGGGGAGTCATCCTCGGGTACTTTCGTATTTTCTAACACTGAGTTTAACATTATCATCTATCTCCACGCTAAAATTGTTCGAATTCTGGTCTGCAGATCAAGAAGGGCCAACTTTAATTTCCGGCTTCGTTGGCGTAATTTTCTTCAAAATCGTCCTTTGAAACATATTATTTTAGCTTGCAAAAAATTTCAGCTTGCTGACGCTAAATACCTGACTGTTTTTGTCAGCAATGTCAATTTCGAATTATAAAATTTTTTTTAATACGAAGTAATCCATAAATAGAATTCGACCGTATATAATAAATTAGCCAGATTTAATTTGCACATTTAGTAAGTTCCAGCATGGTAAAATGTAACATAGTAAAGCGAGGAATGCAGTATGCAACTGTCATTTAAGAGTGTAACCACTAAGATCCCAGAATTCTGTTTAAGTCATTGGTTGTTGAGGGTGCCTTTAGCAATAGTTTTCATCCAACAAGGTCTTTCAAAATTCCCGGTTTCTGTGGAAGATGCAGAGGCTTTTGGTCTTCCTTTTTTCGTTTGGTGGATTGTATCATATGGTGAGCTAGGCGCAGGTATTGGGCTTCTAGTTGGAGGCTTTTTTGCGGCTAAATTAATTTCGATTTCGTTTATTCCAGAATTTGGGGATATGTTGACCCGCTTCTCAGGAATCACCATCTGCTCTATAACGACTGGTATTATTTGGATTAGCCAACCGGAAAGTCTGCTGGATGTTATTCTGTATGATAATCTGCATGTATTTTTCTGGGTGTGTGGTCTCTACTTTGCTTTGCGAGGCAACAGAACCTAACCTGTCCAGTTAGTCAAATTCTTAAAAATTCATGCTGGTAGCTTTCAGTGTTGCCATCACCCGCTTGTTTAATTGTTTTAGAAAGAAGATAAAATAAATGAAAAAAGATGATAGTAAAAAAGAAACTGCTCAGGAAATATTAGACGGTTTTAAAATGAAACTTATGATCGCGATCACAGCGTTGTTTTTCGGATCGATGGTTGCGGCATTTATTGTATTGTTTTTAAAATCTTCCATGTGAAATGGC
>JAQWIK010000045.1 GCA_029248915.1 Paracoccaceae bacterium
ATGAATTTGAGGCTTCTAGGAAACCAGAAACTGCATATAATGTGGCTGCAGACGAGCTATGGCTTAGTATTGGAAGGGATCCAACCAAGAAGGCTGACGCCAGTAACAGCGATGCATCGACGGCTGTGACAGCAGCAAAAACTGATACAACCGCTCCAACTTTGAGTAACGTATCGATAGCCTCTAATAATACAGATACGAAAGAAGCCGAACCTGGAGATAATGTCACGCTTACCTTTACAGCTTCTGAGGCCATTGGCACACCAGTCGTTACCTTTAAGTCTGGCGGTGCAGCGATAAGCGATAGCTCGGTTACATATACCAATACCACCGGAAATACCTGGACGGCCGTTTATACAGCAGATGCCAGTGACACTCTTGGTGCTGTAAGCTTTAGCATCGCATTTAGTGATACGGCGAGTAATGCCGGTACACCCGTCACCAGTGGAACAGGAACCGTTACAACCGATAAAAAAATCGATACTGCAGGGCCACTTTTCACACAATTTACTGTTAAAACGTCAGAAGCTTCTTTAGGTGAAAATATTAAAATTGAATTTAAAGCAACAGATGACACTTATGTTGGTTATTTTAATGCGAGTTTTTCGTCAGTTGATGATCCAAATAAAAAAATAGACATAAAAGCACAAAATAAGGAAAATACTGATAGTCTGTCAGATCATTTTGATTTTTTTCTTAAGTCCAACAATACCTATGAGGTCAGTTTTCCAGTAATTTTTGATGGAGAGCTCAAGGCCGGAGAATATGTATTAGAAAGTTTTAGCGCAACAGATGCAAATACTAAAACAAATCCAAATATAAATAACGACTCAAAATATGGTCCAAGTGTTCTAAGCGCTGATAATGTCAAATTTTTCAATGATTTATCGAGTACAGACTTATTAATTAAAATACCAGTTTTAGAAAGCAACCCTGGTCTTCCTGTAATAAACGAACAAGAGTCTAATGCAACTTTGGATTTGGCCAACTCAATTTTGCCGGATAATGTTGTTAAGGGAACCGTTTTTCCCGACGGTGAAGACTGGTTCAAATTTGATTTGACGAAATCTGGAACAATTGTGGCGCAAATGGATATAGGAACCCGGGAAGCCGACCTTAAACTGTACGGTCCAGATAAAAAGGAAATTGTAAGCAAAGAGGTTGTGAAAAGCGGAATGATTCATCACATAACATCGGAGTTGGGCGAATATTACATTTTAGTTGCAGATGCAAACATTAGCAACTCACCCTATGAGTTAGTTTTAGACATTGTTTAAGTTTTCAAACTCTAGCATAATTTTTAAATTAAATATTGCATTCACCTAAACAAATTTTAACCCTGCCGTTATCTTCAGTAAGACTTATCCAATATAGTCTTAACTTCGCAAATTGGGGGCAGAACGTTTAGTTCTGTCCCTTATTTTGAAATTTATGCAGCTCAATTTAAAAATAAGTCTTTGTAGAAACTCCTGAGAATATTTTTTTGTACTTTACCCATTGCATTTCGGGGAAGTTTATCAACTATTATCATTTTTCTTGGGTGTTTGTAGCGAGCCAACGATTTTCTTAAATTTCTATCAATAACCTCTATGTTAGGATCCATTTCAGCTTCTTGGACAATAATAGCTATTGGCGTTTCCCCAAAGTCAGAATGCGATACTCCGATTACGGCGCTTTCAAGCACTCCTTCTTGATCATCTATAATTTCCTCTAGTTCCTTGGGATAGATGTTAAAGCCTCCAGAAATTATAAGATCCTTATCCCTTCCAAGAATATGAATATATCCGTCCTTATCAATTTTGCCTAAGTCTCCAGTTATAAAAAAGCCATTTTCACGTAATTCAGCTTTTGTTTTTTTGGGCATTCTCCAATACCCTTTAAAAACGTTTGGTCCGCGGACTTCAATTTGACCTATTTCGTTATTTGAGAGTTCTCTTCCTGTCTCTGGATCAGTGATTTTAAGTTCAACGCACGGCAAGGGACGGCCGACAGTACCCGCACGCCTTTCGCCATTGTAAGGATTCGAAGTATTCATATTCGTCTCCGTCATGCCATATCTTTCAAGTATTCTATGGCCAGTGATTTTTTCAAATTGGATATGTGTCTCAGAAAGCAGGGGTGCAGAGCCAGATACAAACAAACGTATGTGGTGGACCAATTTTTTATTGAACCGATCATCTGCAAGTAAGCGCATATAAAAGGTGGGTACACCCATCATAGCAGAAGATTTTGGTAAATTTTTAACAATATCATCTAAATCAAATTTTGGTAGAAATATCATACTTCCACCAGCCGAAAGAATAACATTTGTGGCCACAAATAGTCCATGAGTATGAAAAAGAGGGAGTGCATGAAGTAAGATGTCACTTTTAGTAAATTGCCACGCAGTCATTAACGCATTTCCATTTGATAAAAGATTAGCTTGAGTAAGCATTGCACCCTTAGATTTCCCAGTTGTTCCAGAGGTGTATAGCAACGCAGCTAAATCATCTTTTGATCGCGTTGCAGTTTTAAAATCTTCAGACGAAGAGTTTGCCTTATCAATTATTGAGCCTGTTGAATCGCTATTTAAAGTTTCAATGAGTACTGAAAGGTTTTTCGCTATAACGGTTAAACCTTCTTTATTTTTTTTATTACAAATTATTAAACGGGAGCCACTATTCTCAATGAAATACTCAATTTCATCAACTGTATAGGTTGGGTTAAGTGGCAAAAACACTAAGCCAGCTTGTGCACAAGCTGCATATATATTGAGCATTTCAGGAGATTTTTCTACTTGGATTGCAACGCAGTCGCCAGGCTTCAAGCCTAAGTCAACCAAAGTATTAGCTATTCTTCGACTATTCGCCAAAAAATTCCTATAAGTAATAGTTTGACCATTGATCAGATAAAGAAAAGTGTCATCGTTTCTCGAATGCACTCCAAATAGATTGTCATATAAAGGGTTGTTCATTTTGCTTCCGACTTTATTCACTTTTCTCTATTACAAGGGAAGTGTTTGTAACGTCCATCAAGTTTTAAATATCTTTCATTTAATTTAGTCAAATTTGGTATCATCGAATAATAGAAATAAGTCCAAAATTATAAGAATTTTTGTTGACTTTTTTAATTCAAACGTCCGAATGTTTTTATACATCTTTGATGTAAGCTTTGTGTCATGCACACAAAGCCTATAAATAGAGTGTGTTTATTAACTTTACGTTGGGAGGACGCAATGAAGTTTAACTTAAAAAAACAATTTTCAACATTAGCTCTTGTGACTGGTTTTGCAGCTACTGCAAGTATGTCTATAGCCGGCGAGTGTCGGGTGGCCGATGCAAGTATGGATAAACCAGGTGGTTTTCCGGATCGGGCATTAACAATGATTGTTCCATATGGCCCGGGTGGTGGGTCAGGACAAATTGCTGCGGCTATGGCCGAAGCGGTGACAGAACTTACTGGTGTAGGTATAAATAGAGATCACAAGCCTGGTGGTTCTGGAACAGTCGGGATGACAGCTTACATGGCCGCACCTACCGATGGTTATAATGTTTTAGAACATATTGATGATGCGTCATCGGCGCATGCTCTTGATTCCAGTCGACCTAATCCAGCAGAGGATTTAATACCACTGGTAATTTCACAGGTTACCTTCTCTCAGATTTATATTAGGTCGAATGAAACTCGTTACACAGATTGGCCAAGTTTTGTCGAATGGGTGCAGGCTCAAAATGGCAAAGCAACGATTGCCAATGTGTCTAAAGAAGGGTCCATGGAACGGGTTATCATGAAATTCATTACTGAAGCTTCTGACATGAAAATCCAGCAGATTTCTTTTGATAAAGGCGCTCCACGATATGGTGCGTTACTAGGTGGCCAGGTTGACGCCTTATTTGAGCAGCCCGGCGATGTTAGAAAATTCCTTGATGCTGGAAACTTCAAACCTATTTTAACGGTTTTTAACGAACGGCCAGGTGTGTTTAGTAATGTACCGACGCATAGAGAAATGGGTATGGATTTTGAACCACTTCTTCGTTTTAGAGGTTTTTATGTGCATAAAGATGCACCTTCTGACCGTGTCGATTGGTTGAAATGGGCTTTTCAAAGAGCATATTGCGAAGATAGTTATCAAACATTCAATGAAAGTAAGTTTATGAATGTTATTGATAGCTATAGAGATACAGCTGGTGCGATTGATATGATCAATGCAGCAATTATCCAATATCGTGATGTCTACAAAGAAATGGGTTTAGACGTTAAGTGATATTTTTGTGGTAATTCCTCCGCTCGCGGCAAATGTCGCGGGCGGTATTAATGTATGAAGTGAAAAATGGGTAAATTGAGTAGACCAGATATTTTTGAGGCGGTTTTTTGGCTTTTAATTGCTGTTATTTTTTTCGCAGTCAGCTTTAGTTTTAATCAACCGATAGAAATCTATAAATTTGGGGCAACAGGATGGCCCAGAGTAATATTGTTTTTGATGGCCTTGGTCTCTTTAGGTAATTTCTACTATGCCTATTCTAAAGGTTCTAAAGCTCAAGAGGGTCGAGTAGGCGCAAAAGAAAACGAGGAACCAATTAAGTACACCTCAGCAGGTCAGTATTTTAAAACTGGCATGGTTTTAATATTACCTTTGGTTTATGCGTTGTCATTAAAGCCGGTAGGGTTCTACTCCGGAACTCCAATTTTTATAGCTTTAATTATGATTGCATGGGGTGAAAGAAGAGTACGCTTCATATTAACAAATACAATTTTGATTTATGCTATTTTAATTGGTTTATTCATGATTGTTCTGAATGCTCCCTTGCCACAGGGAAATATGTCACCTTTTTATGATATAAGTGCGTTTATGTTGAAAACGAAAACGCAGTTCGATCAAATGTTTTAATGGTTTGTTATGATTGAAAATTTTCTAGCGGGTACTGCCACACTTTTTGGAGATCCTTTCACTATTGGTATATTTGTTTTCGGTGTGCTTGGGGGCATGCTTTTTGGAGCAATACCTGGTGTAAGTATGCTTACGCTTGCGGCAATACTTCTTCCTTTTACAGCAGATCTCTCGCCTGCGCAGGGTGTTATGTTATTTGCTGTTATTTACTGTACAGGCACTTATGGAGGAGCTATCACAGCTATTTTGTTTAATATTCCTGGTGCCCCAGAAAATGCGCCTACTGCGTTTGATGGGTATCCGATGACGCAAAAGGGTATGGCTGGTAAGGCTGTGGGTGCTGCAGTTCTTTGTTCCGCAATTGGAGGTGTAGCCTCTGCATTGGTAATGATGAGCGCAACAGAACCACTTGCGAAATGGGCTATCATGAATATTGGGCCGCCAGAAATTTTTGCGTTAGTATTTTTTGGACTAGCTGTCGCATCATCTGTTGGTGGGAGAACAATATGGAAGGGGTGGCTTTCAGTTTTACTTGGACTTTTAATTGCTACTATAGGTCAAGATCCTGTAGGTGGTATTAATCGTTTTAATTTTGGGTACTCTGATTTAGCTGCCGGAATAGCTTTTGTACCTGCTATTCTTGGTTTCTTTGCTGTTTCAGAAATATTTATTCAGGCTGAAAAAAATGTAAGTGGGAAATATACAGCTCCAAAATTTAATGTGGATTTTCCTTCATTTTTTGAATTATGGGCTCATAAAATAGCAGTGGTACGGTCCATTTTTGTTGGTTTTTTCTGCGGTATTTTACCTGGTATTGGAGCTACTTTAGCTGCTTTTATGGGGTATGGAGAGGCAGTAAGGTGGTCAAAAGATAAATCGGAGTTTGGAACAGGTAAACTTGAAGGGGTTATTTCTTCTGAGACAGCCAATAACGCTGCAACCGGCGCAGCGATGATACCATTGTTAGCACTAGGTCTTCCTGGAGGTGCGTTAACAGCGATGATGGTGGCTGTTTTTCAAATGCATGATTTGGAACCTGGACCTTTGGTATTTTATAATTCTCCTGATCTTATTTGGGTAGTGTTTGCGGCTATGTTTTATGCAAATCTTTCGATTTTGTTTGTGGGGTTGATAGAAACAAAGACAATTTTATATTTGTTGAAAATCCCATTTCAATTTCTTGCTCCTATGATCCTTATGTTAGCAAGTATAGGCGCTTATATAAGTCGAGGATTAGTTTTAGATGTTGTAGTAATGTTCCTTGCTGGAATAATAGGTTTTTTGCTGCGTCGTTCTGGATACTCAATTCCCGGTATTGTTTTGGGTTTAATTTTAGGCAAAATAGGAGAGCAGAACTTTGCTCAAGGTATGCAAATGGTTCACTATGACTTAGGGACATATTTTTCTCGTCCAATTTGCACCATATTGATTATTGCTGGAGTTTTAACTCTTTTAAAAAGTCTGCATTCTGCTTTTTACCAAAAACCTAAAGTTCAATAAGTTGGATAATTTTTATGATTAACTCCGAAGAGATTGATGAAGTAGATCTTCTGGTTGAAAGAGCACGAATTGCTCAGGCTAAATTTGAAAAAAATGGTTCGCAGCGCCTTTTTGATATAGCATGCCAAGCCGTTGGTTGGGCCCTTATGGAGCCAAAACAAAACCAAAGATTAGCAGAACTTGCGGTAAGGGAAACGGGTCTGGGAAACGTTTCTGATAAAATCAAAAAGAATCATAATAAAACTTTGGGACTTTTGAGAGATATAAAATCTGTAAAATCTTTTGGTCACGTTTCTGAAGATAAGGTAAAGGGTTTAAGTATATACTTAAGACCAAAGGGGGTAGTTGCTGCTATTGTTCCTTCCACTAACCCGTTGGCCACGCCGGTTAACAATATTATAAATGCTCTAAAGTGTGGGAATTCTATTATAGTCGCGCCATCACCAAAGGGCGCGCAGCCACTAAAAGAGCTTCTAGTATCAATTCATGAAAATCTTTCAGTTATTGGTTTAGATAAAGATCTAGTCCAGATGGTGCCAATGCCACCGTCCAAAGTAAAGACAAATAAACTTATGCAACTTGCTGATATGCTGGTTGTTACGGGGTCGCAAAATAACGTCAAGGCTGGTTACTCTTCCGGCACTCCAGCTCTTGGTGTCGGTCAAGGTAATGTTGTCACTATTATTGATGAAACTGCTGATGTGCAGGCGGCAGCTGCAAAAATAGCAATTTCGAAAACTTTTGATAATGCGACGTCATGCTCTTCAGAAAACTCTGTGATTGCAATTGAAGACATTTACGAAAAAACAGTGAAATCCCTAAATGATGAAGGAGGGTTGCTTTTGAATGAAGATGAGGCTGAAAGGCTCATCGATATCCATTGGAAAAATGGAAAAATGACCACTGATCTTTTAGCGCAAGATATAGACGTCATAATTGACAAAGTCGGATTGAAAAATAGAGCAGATGAGAATACTAGGTTTCTTGTTTTACCTATGAATAAAGCTGGCGTTACAGAAGTAGTTAGCGGTGAAAAAATGTCTCGTTTTCTGACACTTTATAAAGTTAAAAACTTTTCAGAGGCTACTGATCTTGCAGTGAAAATTCAAAATTATCAAGGAGCGGGTCACTCATTGGGGATTCACACGCAAAGCGAGGAAAGAGCACATGAAATTGCTATGTTTGCAAAAACTTGTAGAGTTATCGTAAATCAAGCCCACTGTTTTGCAACTGGCGGTTTTTTCGATAATGGTCTTCCTTTTTCACTTTCTATGGGATGCGGGAGTTGGGGGGGCAATTCAATAGATGGGAATCTAAATTGGGAACATTTCGTTAATAAAGTTAGGATCGTGCGGACTATAGAGGAAAACAAACCAGATTTAGAGGATATTTTCGAAGACTATTGGGGGGAAACTTCTAAGTGAATGAAATTCAGTTTCCAGAGACAATTGGCGATCAAATTATTTTTAATAGTTCTAAATCTGCTGAAGCCGTTTGGTTGATTTCACCAGAAACGAACCAAACAATAAGTTTTGGACAAGTTCATGAAACTATAATGGAAATTGGACAAAGATTAATTGAAACGGGAATTGAAAGAGGGTCAAGTATAGCAATTGCATCGCCTAATAGCACTGCGTCTTGTTTACTTTTTATGGCTATTGTTTCATCTGGATTTGTGGCTGTTCCATTAAACTTAGTCGCCGGCAGTGCAATTTTAGCTTACACAATAGAGCACTCTGAAGCGAAATTTATATTTGTGGCGGATGATTGTAGAGATCTCATAAATTCAGCTGTAATTCATCAAAATAGAAAAGTGAGGTTAATACGGCTTGATCCATCTATGGGACCGGATTTAGATTCACTTCCTACAATAGAAAATGAAATAAAACTAAAAAATATCGAGCCAAAATCTACTGATATAGCGCTACTTATGTACACTTCGGGAACAACGGGGAAACCCAAGGGTGTAATGTTAAGTCATTCAAATTTACTTGCGGCAGGCCGTTTTATAGCTACTGGTCATGCAATTGATGAAAGGGACAAAGGTCTGTGCGTTTTACCCATTTATCATATTAATGGTATGTGTGTTACGGTGATGGGCACATTAGTATCGATGAGTACTTTAGTTATTCCGCATAAGTTTTCCGTAAACTCATTCTGGGACATAATATCAAAGTTTAAGTGCTCTTGGTTTTCTGCAGTTCCTACTCAATTTTCATACATCTTAAATAATGAGGAAGCACCTACTGATATATCTTCCCTCCGTTTTGCGCGTTCTGCGTCCGCGCCATTGTCACCCGATATTCATAAAAAATTTGAGAAACGATTTGGTATTCCAATCATTGAAACTATGGGTCTTACAGAAACAGGATCTCAGATAACGACAAATCCTATACCTCCAGGAGAACGTAAAATTGGATCTCCCGGAAAGGCTTTTGGCAACCAAATTATGGTTGGTGATGACCAATTTGAAGCTGTGCCTGCGGGGAAAACAGGAGAAATATTGGTCAAGGGCGAAAATGTTATGCAAGGATATTTTAAACAACCTGAAGAAACGCATAAAACAATTGTAAATAACGGTTGGCTACGTACAGGGGATTTAGGGTATTTGGATAACGACGGCTATGTATTTGTATCGGGCAGGATTAAGGAACTGATCATAAAAGGTGGTGAAAATATTGCTCCCAGAGAAGTTGATGAGGCACTTTTGGCTCATCCAAGTATTCTAGAGGCGGCGGCTTTTGCCGTACCTTGTGACGATTACGGAGAAAGAGTTGAGGCATGTGTTTGTCTTAAAGAAAAAGTATCTGTTGAGTTGGCTGACTTAAAAAGCCATTGTGAAAATCAAATTGGAAAATACAAGTGTCCTGATAAAATTCATATTGTTACAGACCTACCTAAAGGACCTTCTGGCAAAGTTCAGCGGCTAAAACTATATGAACTGATTTATGATAATTGAAAGTAATAGAAGTTTTAGCCTTTTGATGCTTATGTTTGTTTTTTGAAATGAAAGAAGATATTTGGAATATTTTGTTTCCTTCAAGTGATATAACCGTTCTTATTTTCATGCTTTTTGTTTTCTTCTTATCGGGAATAGTTAAGGGATTTTTAGGTATAGGATTGCCTGCTGCTGCTATGGCTCTGTTGACATTAGTTATACCACCGGCGCATGCGATTTCATTACTTGTTATCCCAATTTTATTTACAAATTTGACTCAATTTTCTCGCGCAAAATATAGGATTGAGTCTATTAAAACTTATTGGTTATTTGCCATTGCAATTATTTTAAGTATTTTTCTAACTTCACTTTTTCTATCAAAATATCCAACTGGACTGCTTACTATTTCAATAGGCTTAGCAATGGTAATTGTATCTTTGAATGGCCTAATAGGTATTAAATTAAAAATAAGTGATAAAAGATCTTGGCAGTTTGGCTTTGGAGTTTTGTCTGGCATTCTTGGAGGCTTAAGTTCGATTTGGTCACCAACTGTTGCAATTTATCTAATAGCGAGGAGGGTAGATAAAGATCGATTTATTTCAGCAACTGGATTTCTCTTCTTATCGGGTGCAGTGCCGTTAATATTTGGTTTAATTTTTGGCGGGATTTTAACTAAAGAGGCAGCGTTACAGTCTATATTTGGTTTGGTTTTTGTTCTTGCAGGTTTTAGGGTGGGAGAGATACTGCGAAATAAAACTTCACAAAGCTGGTTCGAAAAAGCTATTTTGATTGCTTTTCTTTTTATGGGAATTCGATTAATTGCTGTTGGTTTGTTTTAATTATCCAAAAGCTGCCTATCCAATAGTCTAGCAACATGGACTGCTTGTCTCTTGGTGGCATCAAAAATCTGACTTCTGCATGATGTGCCGTCAGCAATTAAAATGGTTTCATCGTCTGCTTGTCTTATCTTTGGAAGAAGATCTTTTTCAGCCATTTGAAGTGAAAAATCTATAGTTTCTTTTGAATAGCCAAACGCACCCGCCATTCCACAACAACTTGTTTCAATTTTCTCAACCTCAAGACCCTCAATTAAAAGCAGTACTTTTTCTACGGAATTTAACACATTAAAAGCTTTTTGATGGCAGTGACCATGTAATAAGGCTTTGGCCTTCAAGGGTTTAAGCTTAAGGACTTTACTGCTTTTTGAAAGTAGTTCTTCAAAAGTGATAACATTCTCTGATACAAGCTTTGCATCCTGCGTTTTTAATAAGGATGGAATTTCATCTTTTAAGGCAAATAAGCAAGAAGGTTCCAAACCAACTATTGGCAGACCCATTCGAACATATGGCAGGTATGTTTTTACTAATCTTTCAGCAGATTCTCTTGCCTTGGAAATATTCCCAACGGACAAGTGAGTTTTTCCACAGCATAATGCTTTCTGACTTTTCCCTTCTGGCTTTGGATAGAAGGGTTGATATCCTGCATTGCGTAAAACTCTGACGGCACTGCGTAAATTCTCGGGTTCAAAATATCTATTAAATGTATCAACAAATAATATAACGGGATACCGCTCCTCTGGATTGGCTGGGATTTCGTTATTGCGATACCAGTCATTTCTCCATGCTGGAAGGGCTCTCTGCGCAGAAAATCCAGTAAGTTTTTCACTGATTTTAGCAAGAATTTTTGAGGAATTACGTAAGTTTAATATTTTGTTCAGTGAAGAACCTAAAGGAGCATAGTTAGGTAGAAAAGCAATCAGTTTTTCGTGAAATGACAGCGAGTTATATTTAGCATTAAGTGCCATAACTTCTAATTTCATCGCTGACATATCTACACTTGTGGGGCATTCACGTTTGCAGGCTTTACACGAAACGCACAACTTCATAGTTTCTAACATATTTTCTGATACCAAAGCGTCTGGGCCTAATTGACCAGACATAGCGAGCCTCAAGCTATTAGCTCTTCCGCGGGTACTATCTTTTTCTTCACCGGTAATCCTAAAGGAGGGGCACATAACATCGCCCTGTAACTTTCTGCAGGCTCCATTGTTATTGCACATTTCAACGGCTCCTTGGAGGCCAGAGGCTTTGCCTGGCCACGATGACCAATCCAGCTCTGTTTGAAAGTCATTTACTGAGTAACCTGGTGAAAAACGAAATAGTTGCCTGTCATCCATTTTTGGAGAATCTACGATTTTTCCTGGATTCAAAATTCCATTTGGATCCATCAATGTTTTTATTTCTCTAAATGCGTTAGTAAGCTTTTTTCCAAACATAATTGGATTAAATTCCGATCGAGAAATTCCATCTCCATGTTCGCCAGAGTGCGATCCATTAAATTTTTTTACAAGCTCGAATGCTTCTGTCGCAATTGCACGCATTTTCTTAATATCGTTAGAGTCTTTCATATTTAAGATAGGTCTTACGTGTAAGCAGCCGACAGATGCATGGGCGTACCATGTGCCCGAGGTTTGGTGTTTGTGAAAAATATCAGTTAAACCCTGAGTATATTCTGCTAGGTTTGGTAGTGGCACTGCACAGTCTTCTACAAATGAAACCGGCTTAGCCTCTGTTTTCATAGACATCATAATATTTAAGCCGGATTTTCGCATTTCAGAAATACGATTTTGTGATGCTTGATCTTCAATGACAACAATACTGGTTTGGGAATTATCTGCCGTGTCTTTAAGCAAAGCTTTGAGTTCTTTTATTTTCGTTAGATTGTCAGCCCAAATATCCTCTGCAAATTCGACGACTAAAAGAGCAGCTGGATCATTAATGATAAAGTCATCTATAGTTTTTGAAAATAAGGGTATTGATCGTCCAAGTGAGATCATCGTGTTATCAATTAGTTCTACTGCTATCGGATCTAATTTAACAATATGCTGAGCTGAATCCATGGCTTTATAAAAGGTTGAGAAGTGACAAAGAGCCATAATCTTTGGTGACGGTAGTGAAGATAATTTTAGTTCAATACTTGTTGAATAAGCCAGGGTCCCTTCGGACCCAATAATCAAATGCGATAAATTTATATCTTTTTCATTACCACTACTCCCTGGCCTAGACGCAAGCGTATCCGGTAATAAGGCGTCTAAATTATATCCGCCAACTCTTCTGAGAACTTTTGGGTACCTGGTTTGGATTTCATTTTGGTTTTTTTCTGCAATTTTAATCAATTTTGGAAAGATATTTTCCAAACCGTTAAAGCCTTTTTTAACGAGACCAAAGTGTGCCTTCGACGCGTCTGACAAAATTGTGTTTATCGACAGTACGTTGTCTCTCATTATTCCATATTTAATGGACCGACCACCGGCTGAATTATTACCAGCCATGCCTCCAATGGTGGCCCTACTGGATGTTGAGACATCAACTGGAAACCAAAGGCCTAATGGCTTTAATTGTCGATTAAGTTCATCAAGAACAACGCCAGGTTCGACGATACATGTCAGATTTTTTTCATCTATCTCAAGTATCTTGTTCAAATATCGACTATTATCTAAAACAATCGCTCGATTTACTGTTTGTCCATTCTGTGAAGTTCCACCACCTCTAGGCAATATTGGAATGCTGTTTTCTTGAGAAAACTGAATAGTTTCTTGAATGTCTTGTATTGTTTTTGGTAAAACGATCGCTTCCGGCATCATCTGGTAAATAGAAGCATCTGTTGCGTAGCGTCCACAATCAAATTGGCCGTCCAGCAGATCTCCTGATAATGACCTCTTGAGAACTGAAATCTTTGATTTCATTTTTGCCTTCAAACTCATTTATTATATCAATATAAAATAACATAACTGGCACTATTGAAAGTACAACTTTTATAATAATAATGCGGAGAAAAGAGCCAAAAGGCCTCTGGGTATAAAAACTAACTGAATGGTAATTTGAAATGGCAAACAAATATAAAACAGGAAGACACATGCTTCAAATACCTGGTCCGACAAATGTTCCAGATAGAGTTTTAAGAGCTATGGACTTTCCTACTATTGATCATCGTGGTGAAGAATTTTTTAGGCTAGCAAAAAAATGCTTATCTGGGATCAAAGATATTTTTAAAACTGAAAGTCACGTCATTATATATCCTGCCTCAGGTACCGGTGCTTGGGAGGCTGCTCTAGTAAATACGTTATCAGCAGGTGATACAGTTTTGATGGTCGAAACAGGTCATTTTGCCAGTTTGTGGGTTAAGTTAGCAAAGCGTTTAGGAATAAATGCAGAGCTAATTGAAACTAATTGGAGAAGAGGGGCAGACGCCGAAAAGATAGCGGAGCGACTTTCGCAAGATCATACTGATGAAATTAAGGCAGTTTGTATTGTTCACAATGAGACTTCTACCGGTGCTATGTCGGATATTTTGAAAGTGCGTAAATGCATTGATGACGTCGGTCACAATGCTTTGCTAATGGTTGATACAATTTCTTCATTAGCATCCTCAGACTTCTGTCACGATGATTGGGGGGTCGATGTTACTGTTTCAGGCTCTCAAAAAGGTTTAATGCTACCTCCTGGCCTGTCATTTAATGCCGTTTCTAAAAAAGCATTGGGAGCTTCTGAAGGGGCTAATTTGCCTAGATCGTATTGGGATTGGGGTGAGCATATTGAATCCAATTCTAATGGAGCTTTTCCATACACTCCCGCAACTAATTTACTTTTTGGTCTCAATGAAGCAATTTTGATGTTGAAAGAAGAGGGATTAGATAAAGTGTTTTTGCGGCACAAAAGGCATGCTGAGGCCACACGATTAGCTGTTCAAACATGGGGTTTGGAAGTTTTATGCGAAAATAAAGATGATTTTTCTAATACTCTTACTGCCGTACTTTTACCAGACGGACATGATGCAGATACTTTTCGAGCTGTAGTTTTAGATAATTTTAATATGTCTTTGGGAAATGGTTTGTCTCGTTTGGCAGGCAAGGTTTTTAGAATAGGTCACTTAGGCGACTTTAATGACTTAATGCTGGTAGCAACACTTGGCGGAATTGAAATGGGACTCTCTAAAAGTTCTGTTCCACATCAAGTTGGAGGAACTCAGGCCGCTATGCAATTTTTAAAGCAAAACTCATAAATCTAAGTAGATGATTCGTTAAAAATAATCATTTTTCCTTTTAAAATCGAGTCCTCTCATATTTTTGGGGATAAGTTTTTATTTTATGTAGACAACTAAATGTTTTTCTGTGGATATCTCATATTTCGTTTTGTGAGCATTAATTTTAATGCAATCCTGTTATTAGGATAAAAACTGGGGGGTATTAGAAGTTAATCACTCAGAGTGTCATCGCAAGATTGATATTCTAAGTGAAAAATGGACAAACCAACTCTGGATCGACAAACTGAGATCGTCCACAACTTTCGAGTTGGATCGCAGTGAAAGGTAGAACGGACTTATTTTGCGTAAGCATGCTAAGTTTGGGTTGCGCCTAGTGAGGTTTTTAACTTCGGTTTAAATCGCACAGGGATGAGAAAGAGACAGTAGTTATCCGTGAAGGGGTAGATGTATGAGAAATCACATATTTGCCCCTTCCGTTTTTTTAGCGAGCCATGATCTTTCTGGGTGGGGGGTATCTAGGAAGGACCATGGCTCGAGATCGTCCTATATTTCATTAACATAAATATATTTTTAGACAATATCATGTATTAAAATTGATTGGCTCTACTAAATGTGGCAACATAACCATGTAAAGTTTTAATCAAGTTGAATTCTAATGCACCAATATACAATACTAATTATGGCGTTGATGATCATGTTGGCGATCTTTGCTTTCCAAATGTTTTCAACATATGGATTCATGGGGTTTGAATTTCAATAATTAGATAAACTAGGTCTTATAAAGAATTGTTAAAAAAGCTTTTTATTACAGGGGCAGGGGTAAGTAAAGATAGTGGGATTCCAACATTTCGGGGTGCTGATGGGTTTTGGACAATAGGTAGTTCAAACTTCACACCTCAGGAAATGGCTACAAGAAAAATGTACTATGAAAACCCTGGTGAATTTCTGCTTTGGTATTATCGGCGGTTCGCATCTTATCGTAATGTCCAACCAAACGAAGTGCATTATTGGCTAGCTAATAAAAATCTTATAACGCAAAATATAGATGGACTGGATGGAAAGGCTGGCAATTCTCGATATATTTCTATTCATGGTCGCTTAGACAAGGTAACAGTGTTCAACAGTCAAGAAATTTTAACCCCACTAGAAGACGCCCCTTGGGATGTTGTTGCTAATTCTAACATTGAGTTAACGAATGATATTAAATTAAAAAAGCTTTTATTGGACTTATTCAAAATTATTGAGCATCCTGAGTACGGGTTTTCCCTGAAGCCATTTGTTCTTTTGTTTGACGAGTATTACACAGATTTATATCGAATGGGTCAAGCTGAGCGAAAAATGCAGTCTGTAGACAGTGTTGTATTTATAGGGACATCTTTTAGTGTAAATATCACATCTATAGCTCTTCGATATGCCCTTTCCAATAATGCTAGAATTGAGATCGTTGATCCTGATCCTATCGATCTTAATATTACTGGGATAGAATATCATAAAATGACCGCAAAAGAGTATATTTCAGAGCTTGATCACGTATAATTTGATTAGCTTGAAAAAAATCAAAAGCTTACGCTTAAAGCCTAAATAAATCCATCCTAGGCATTAAGCCCAAAAGGTGTTTGCTATATTCGTGCTCTGGGTGATCAAATAACTTATCTGTTTCAGCTATTTCACAAATTTTACCATTTTGCATCACAGCAACCCGATCACACATTTGCCTGATTACTGGTAAATCATGTGAAATGAATAGCATGGTAAGACTTAACTCTTCCTGTAAATCTTTTAATAGATTTAATATATTGGCTTGAACTGAAACATCTAATGCTGACGTTGGTTCATCACAAATGAGAATTTCAGGTCTTGATGCAAGTGCTCTGGCAATAGAAATCCTTTGTCGTTGACCACCGGAAAATTCATGTGGATATTTTTTTATTGAGCTAATAGGCATGCCAACAAATGCGATTAAATCCTTCACGACTTTTGATGTTTCATTAGAATTGGCAGTTGATCGATGAAAACGGATTGGTTCAGAAACTATATCTTCGACTGTCATTCTCGAGTTTAAAGAAGAATAGGGGTCCTGAAAAATCATTTGCATTTTTCTTCTAATTAAAGAAGTTTTTGCTTTTTGGCTCCTTTGTAAAACATCGTGACCAAAGATATTTATATCACCTGACTTTGGCGTATATAACCCAGCAATTAAACGGGCGAGAGTACTTTTTCCAGATCCACTTTCTCCGACTAATCCAAAACTTTCTCCTGTTTGTATGTCAATTGAAACATCGTCTACTGCTTTTAATACTAGTCGATTTTTACGTAATAATGCTTGCTTTATAGAAAATTCTATCGATAAATTTTTAACGGTTATTGCAGTGTTATGGGTTTGCGAAGATTTATTTTGAGAAAGCCAATGCTCGCTAACGTTTGTTAAAGTAACTTTTTCTTCCGACCCGTCGATGTAATCAACAACAGTAAAGCGATCAAGTTTTTGATCTCCACTGGGAACAGCAGAGATTAAACTCTTTGTGTACTCATGTTTTGGTTTTTGAAGAACTTGTTTTACTTTTCCCTCTTCAACAAGTTGGCCGTTATACATTACAGCAACTCGATCAGCGATCTCAGCAATAACTCCAATATCGTGAGTTACGATAATCACACCCAAATTGCGCTGCTTACATAATGATTTTATAAGATCTAAAATTTGTTTCTGTATCGAAACATCCAGGGCGGTTGTGGGTTCATCAGCAATAACAAGATCTGGGTCGCCTGCTAGTGCTAGGGCGATAACTACCCGTTGACGCATCCCACCTGAAAATTGATGAGGGTAGGCATTTAAACGCTGAACTGGATTAGGAATACCAACTGAGTCAAGGAGCTCAACAGATTTCTGACGAGCAGAGGATCCGGAAATTTTCAAAGTTTCAACTAATGTCTCTGACAACTGTTTTCCAATAGTCATTAGCGGATTCAGCGAAGTTTGTGGGTCCTGAAAAATAGTGCCTATCTTTGCACCCCTAATTTTTCTCATTTCCTCGTTAGACATCTGATCTATCCGAGTTCCATCGAAAATAATTTCACCTCCAGAAATGTAGCCTGGGGGTTCTAGAAGGTTAATAACAGAGTTACCTACAGTCGACTTTCCAGCGCCACTTTCGCCTACTAAACCTAGGACTTCACCTTTTGCAACTGAAATTGATACCTTATTAACCGCTGTTACTTGTCCTCTACGTGACGGGAAGTCGACACTCAGATTATTGATTTCAAGTAAGTTATTCATCTTAATTTAGGATTGAGTGCATCTCGCATCCAATCTCCCAATAGATTTACTGAAAAGACTAGTATTATAAGGGCAATAGCTGGAAAAAACGTAATCCACCATAGCCCAGAGAAAAGGAATTCATTTCCAACTCTTATAAGAGTGCCAAGAGAAGGAGTAGTAGGGGGTATGCCCTGACCAAGAAAGCTTAAGGTTGCTTCAGCAATAATTGCTAGTGCAAGCCCAATTGTTGCAATCACTAAGACTGGCCGAAGCGTATTAGGCAGAATATGCCTTAAAATAATTGTAAATTTCGGTAAGCCTATGAGTTTTGCAGCTTGAACATACTCCTTTTCGGCTTCGACAAGGGTAGCGCCACGTGCAACCCGAGCAAACTGAGGCCAATCAGTAAGTCCAATAGCGACAATAACGACATAAATTGCAAACTCTTCACGTAATTCAAGGGGTAGGGCGGCTCTTCCAATTCCGTTAATTAGAATAGCTACTAATATTCCAGGAATAGTAAGCTGAACATCGGCAATTCGCATTATAATTGTATCTGTTAGGCCCCCGAAATATCCTGAGATTACGCCTAACGTCACACCTAATAACATACCTAAAAAAACGGCAGCTATCCCCACAAGTATCGAAATACGCCCACCGTAAAGAATGGTAGAAAGCATATCACGTCCTTGATTATCGGTCCCAAGAAGGTAAGCTGAAGAACCTCCATCTGTCCACGCCGGAGGAAGTTTTCCATCCCATAATGAAATTTGAGCTGGGTCAAAAGGATTATACGGTGCAATTAGCGGAGCAGCAAAGGTGGCAGTTATAGCTATTAAAGTAATACTTGCAGCTATAATAGCTCCAGGCGTTGTAAAAAAAGAGTAAACAATATCATTATCTAAAAATCGCTGCCAGCGAGATCGTGTTTGGTTAGATTTAACCATCCTATGATCCTCCACGCCGTATTCGAGGATCGACGACAAAATAAAGAATATCAACGATCAAGTTTATCACAACGAAAAGCAACGCAACAAAAATTAGGTAGGCAGCCATAATAGGTACATCAACAAAGTCTACGGCTTGAATAAACATTAAGCCCGTTCCAGGCCACTGGAAAACTGTTTCTGTTATGACAGAATAAGCTATTAGCCCCCCAATATTTAAACCTATAATCGTTATCACGGGTACAAGAGTATTCCGAAGAGCGTGACCAAAATGAATAGCTCGGTTCGCTAGGCCTCTTGCTTTCGCAAATTTTATATAATCCGATCTCATTACTTCCAACATTTCCGCTCTGACTAGTCTTAAAATCATCGTCAATTGAAAAAGAGATAGTGTGATTGCCGGCAAAATTATTGACCTCCATCCATCTATAGTTAGAAGAGATGTCTTCCATCCGCCTATTTCAATCACTCCTGCTCTGCCAGAAGAAGGAAGCCATCTCAAATACACTGCAAAAAGATATATTAATCCAATACCAATAATAAATGTCGGTAAACTTACACCTATCAAGCTGACGCTCATGATTGTTTTACTCACCCATGAATACCGACGAATACCTGTAAAAACTCCCAAAACTATTCCCAAAAAAACAGCGATAACAGCAGAAGCAAAAACTAACTCTAGGGTCGCTGGAAGTTTTTCTAATATTAACTGACTAACAGGCTGTTTAATACGGTAAGATAGTCCAAAGTCACCTTGGGCCACATTAAGCATAAATCTCTGATATTGAACTAAAATTGGATCGTCTAATCCAAGTTGTTGTCTAATCTCAACTCTTTGTTCTCTGGTTGCGTCTTGTCCAACCATATTATTTACTGGATCGCCTACAAAATTAAACAAAGAAAAACTTATGGCTGACACAACTGCCATTACCAAAAGAGCTTGGGCTAACCGGTTAATTATAAAGTAAAACATCAGACCTGCTAAGAGTAGGGGTGCCATAAAATAGGCACCCCTTTGTAGTTATGATTTTATTTGAAAACCACGTATCGCGGTCTTAAATGATCGTCCGCGGCAATCGGGACGTCGACATTGTCTTTCATACTCCAACCAAGCACTTGGTGATGTATTGGCAAATATGGCATGTCTTTCTTAATTATGTGCCAAGCCTCATCGATAAGGGCCGTACGCTTTGGAATATCAGTTTCAGTTTCAATTAGCTTAGTAATTTCGTTTACTCTGGCGTTATTATAACCGATACCGTTCCATGATCCTTCTCCATCAAAAAGATAAGTAAAGACGTAATGACTATCTAATGTAGATACACCCCATCCTAACATGTAAAAGTCAGAGACTCTTTTCTGGATCTTTGGAAAATGCTGTGCCTTTGGAATAGCGTCAAGGTTCACTTTAACTCCAATTTTTGCGAGC
Source organism: Paracoccaceae bacterium (assembly GCA_029248915.1). GTDB lineage: Bacteria > Pseudomonadota > Alphaproteobacteria > Rhodobacterales > Rhodobacteraceae > Salinivivens. Next base: position 19,981 of record JAQWIK010000045.1, read on the forward strand.
ATTGCAACTGCCGCTTGGCATATTTTTTCGTCGTTATTATAACGATTGTTAGGGCAATCAAGTTGAATTTCAAAGCCATCTGAATAGCCAGCCTCGGCCATTAGACTTTTGGCTTTATCTAAATCAAAACCATACTGCTGGTCTAACTCCGGTGTGTTACCTAAAACGCCTGGTGGTGTAATGATACCAGTAGGAAATGACAATCCGTCCATAACAACTCGCTGAATGGCATCTTTATCTATAGCAAGGTTGAATGCTTCTCGAACTTTGATATCTCGGAATGGATTTGCACCTTTAACATTTGAACTTCTTAGTTCATCAAGGCTTTGATCCATACCAAAGAAAATAGAACGAACCTGTGCTACAGTTTTTGTTGTTAAGCCTTCTGTTGCCTCAATACGTTTCAAATCCTGTAAAGGGGCATCTAATACAAAATCAACTTCACCTGACAGCAATGCAGCTACACGAGTTGCCGCATTTTTGATTGGTCTGTATTCTATGCGATCAACATTCCCAGGGTACATAGCGTCGCCCCACCATCTTTTGTTCCGTGTAAGCACTGAGAGTTCTTCTGGAGCTCTGCTGGTCAGCATGAACGGTCCAGTTCCATTAGAGTTTCGAACAGAGAATGTTTCCTCCTCTGCAGCGAAATCCTGAGGTCTTTCCACTCCATTGGCTTTTGCCCATCCACTATCCATAATATATACATTAGTAAGGGTGTTAGGCAGGATTGGATTTGCTCCAGCAGTAACTAATTTCACTGTGTAATCGTCAATCACTTCAATGTTAGAAACAGTTTTAACTTGCTCTTTGTAATCTGAAGACTCTTCAAGCGCTCTATTAAAAGAGAAAACTACATCTTCTGCTGTAAAGTCAGCGCCATCGTGGAACGTAACTCCCTTACGTAGCTTGAAAGTCCAGCCGTCTGGAGACGCTGTCCAACTTTCTGCTAATTCTGGAACAAGGTTCATTTCAATATCACGAGCAACAAGTGCTTCGTATATTTGTCCATTAAATGCGATTGTTGGGCTTTCATTCTGAGAATGAGGATCCATAGTCAAGGCGTCACCTTGGCTGGTCCATTTTAGAACATTTTCAGCATTAGCTGCTGTTGCCATAATTAATGCAACCGATGACAGCTTTGCCATTTTACGAAAATTCATATCAACCTCCTTAATTGTTTCATCGGTTGAGGCTAGGCTTGTTAGCTTTTAGTGTCTATAGTTTTTTTCGATAAAAGTTGATTTTTTGATGATAAAAAAAGGTTTTTCTATGTCTACATTGGAGCAAGCACTTAAACGATCAAAAAAGTTATTTGTTGATGGTATATTTTTTGAACAATTAAGAAACTTAGTGCAAATTGTAACCGATAGCAAAAACTCTCGATGTGCCGAAGACTTAGTTGTTTATTATACTCGAGGACTTTCAAATATTTTAACAGAATTGGGTATTCAGACAGAAATTGTTGAAAATCCGATTAAAAATAGTCCGCCTTTTCTTATCGGTTCAAGGATGGAGTCACCAGAGTTTAAGACAATACTCTTATACGGACATGGAGACACTGTTCCACTACAGGAAGGGCAGTGGAATGAAGGTATTAGCCCAAGTGATTTGAAAATTATCGATGATAAAATTTATGGCAGAGGAGTTGCCGATAATAAAGGGCAGCATCTTATAAACTTATTAGCTCTTCATTCAGTTTTGAGAACGAGGACTAAACTTGGTTTTAATTTAAAGATTATCTTTGAAATGGGTGAAGAGATTGGTTCTCCTGGACTATGTGAACTTTGTGAGGCGTATAAGGAATATTTTATATCTGATGTCTTAATTGCATCGGATGGACCCAGGGTAGCAATTGATGTTCCAACAATTTTTTTGGGCTCGAGAGGGGCATTGAATTTTGAACTCGAAGTTAACTACCGTTCAGGAGCTCATCACTCTGGTAATTGGGGAGGGGTATTAAGTGATCCAGGAATTAGGCTTTCAAATGCATTGAGCACTATTGCGGATAAAAATGGAAAAATTCTAATCGATAATTGGAAGCCAACGTCCCTTTCGTCGAGTGTGCGCGAAAGGCTGAACTTATTACCAAATACTATCTCTGACACGTTAGATATAGATGAAAATTGGGGAGAGCCTGGTTTGTCTTCAAATGAAAAATTATTTGGTTGGAACTCTTTTTCCATTCTCGCCTTGAAATCGGGCAACATTGATGTGCCAGTAAATGCAATTCAACCATCGGCAAAGGCCCTTTGTCAGCTCAGATTTGTCGTCGGAACTAACGCAAATGAAGTTATTTCATCATTGCGAGATCATCTCGACCAACAAGGTTTTACAGATGTAAAGATTATTACGGAAAACGCTATCAATTTTCAGGCTTCACGAACTGATTTAAATAATGTTTGGTTGCAGAAAGTTGAAAATATTTTGGAGAAATTTTATCGGGATAAAATTCATGTCATTCCTAATCTTGCAGGTTCCCTACCAAATAATTGTTTCACTGATATTTTGGAAATTCCTACCATTTGGATACCTCATTCTTACAAAGAGTGCTCTCAGCATGCCCCGAATGAACATTTACCTATTAATTTACTTGAGAGCTCGCTCTTATTAATGACTAACCTATATTGGAATTTGGGAATTTCTGATCATAAAAATTAATTATTATTCTTAATTCAATATTTTTAATTCACGGGAAAGTTTTGATAGCACCACGGGGCCATGTTCCTCAAGTATAACAATTTCTTCTAGCCTGACGCCAAATTTATTTGGTATATAAATTCCTGGCTCAATAGAAAAAACCATGCCAGGCTCTAAAATAGTTTCTGAAGTTGATGTTATGAAAGGTGGCTCATGGATCTCACTGCCCAACCCATGACCAGTTCTATGAATAAAATATTCTCCGAAACCTGCCTTTTCAATTACGTCTCGAGCTGCTTTGTCCACATTTTTGGCGATTTGGCCAGGCATTGCAGCGGCTAAAGCTGCACAAACAGAATCCTCAACAATTTGATGAACTAAAGAATAATCTGTTGGCGGAGATCCCACACATGCCATGCGAGTAATATCCGATGCATAACCTTTAAATTTTCCACCAAGATCAATGACGATTACATCACCTTCTTTTAATTCTGTTGATCCTGTTTGATGGTGTGGAAATGCACTATTAGAACCTGCAGCCACTATAGAAAACTGGGGCGAAGCTCCTTGATCAGAGAAGCTCTTTTTTATCACTGAGGCGACTTCTTCTTCTTTCATTCCAACGTTTATTTTTGCCCAAGCCATTTCCATTGCAGTATCAGCTTGATGAGCATTTAATGTTAATATATGCTGCTCAGTGGCATCTTTTTGCATCCTCAAAGCGCCAATAGTTGATGCGGTGAATAATCTGTTTGAGTTTAAAAGTTTATCTTGGACAATCGCCGCATGATCAGCGCGCATGGTATCATCAATAACTATGGTTCGGGAAGAAAAACCTTTGAGGTCGTTTAATAGACTATCAATCGAGCTCAAAGGACCAGAAGCATCTGACCAATTATAAAATTTAATATCAGTATGCTGCCTTGCACTTTCCGCCTCAAGTTCTGGCATTAAAAATGCTGAACCTGATTGAGTTAAAAAAAAGAGTAAAGGTCGTTCATCAGCATGAGGGTTAAAATTGAGAAGCCAATTGAGATTTGCGCCCGGAGACAAAACAATTAAATCAATATCTTTTTCTTTCATTATCAGGCGTAGTTTTTCTGTTTTATCCATTGAAATTTCCACTGTTAAATTTCTAAAATAACTTAATACCAATGGCCAAACTTTACTTTCGAGAGGCTTAACCTTTAATAAAATTATTTTTTTCTAATTGTCTTATAATCTCCGCGTCACCAAAACCAAAGTTCTCAATTAAATACTTTTTCAATTAATGTAAAAATTAACAGCGGACAGCACCCCTTTTTAAAACAAATTAAAACTTTATTTTTAAAATCGTAGTTATTAATTGTGATGAGTGGACTATTTCTTACAGGGAAGAAAGGGAACCATGTAGGGAACTTTCGATTTGTAATCAGTAAACTTAGTCCCAAACTTTTTTTCAAATCGTTTTTCTTTTAATCTTGGAGCAGTAACGCAGTAACAAGTAAAAACTAATGCAATTAATAATTGGTCTAACGTCCAATTAGGAGTCGTCCAAGTTGTCAAGGCAAAAGATGCATAAATTGGTTGTCTGATAAATTTGAATAACCCAAAAGTTGGAAAATCTGGAAACTTAGGAGTTTTGTCTTGCGCAAGAGACATCCATCCAAGTGCACCAGATTGCAATTCTGCGCCTGCATCGATGCTGGACCAAACCAGTAAAACCCAGGAGCACCCGTAAAGCGCGCACATCATAATAAAAAGAAGTCCAGATGCCTCCCAAATTATGATTTGGGTTGGCGTCCAAAAGACGAATAACAAAAATAATTGAATAGAAGCAATTAATGCAAATACAGTTGGAGCCAATGTCTTAGAATAATCTCTTGGTGAAAAGTAGAGTAAACAATGCCTACCCTTGGATGATAAAAGAAAAGAGTGCGCCAATGGAAATTGAAGTAACAAAAGCAAATTGGTAAAATAAGAATACGGAGCAGGCATCTTTCCAAACGATTGAGACATTCCAAAAAACATTGATACCAGCATTGCCAGTACCGAGATTGTGAATATTAAATGACATAAAATTCCATATGAAATTGCAACCATCCATCGCTTTGAAAATTGAAACGATAAAAAGGTTTTGTATGTCAAAACGGCAAACGCGAATAATGGGTCAACAACTGATCTCTTCATAAGGTTAAATTAGGATTATATTTTTATATTTAATTGAGGCAGTAGGTCGCATTTGGCAATACAGATGAATGCAAAACAAAAATGACATTAGTCGCCTAGGTTTCTAGTTTGATTTTTGAATAAAGAGCTCTACTTTTCCTGAAGAATATTAAGTGTTTTTTTTAAGGGCTAAACTATGATTGTAGACAGGCATCTCCCAATTGTTATGCAACTTTGTTACCTTTTGGGGAATAAAAATGAAGATGAAGCACAAAAATTCGGTATAAGTAAGGATTGGCTTTGCTTTGAAAGCAAAAATTTGAAAATCACTAGAAATGGTAAGATATTAGCTAAGTCTCTTCTTAACCAAAATGGTACAAGGTCATCTTACAATTCGTTTTGAAAAATATTAATTTTTAAGTTAATTATAAAGTAGGTGGAGAACTTTTGTGGCTGATGAAAAAGAAAAATTTTTCGATTGGTATCGAATTATTACGTTCATGGAAAAGTCCCTTCTTGTGGTGATTGCATTTCTGACAACCTATGCAGTTGTTGTTGAAATTTTTGTGGTAGTATCTGTTCGAGCGGTGAAGCTAACGGACCTTTTACTTCTCTTTATCTATGCGGAAGTATTAGGCATGGTTGCTGCATTTTATAAATATAGAAAAATACCAATTACAGTGCCCATATTCATAGCAATAACTGCCCTTTGCCGTTTGATTATTTTACAGGGTAAAGGAATTAATACTATTGATTTGCTGTACGAAAGCGGTGCTATCCTTTTGCTTGCACTTGCCGCTCTTGCCATTAGGTGGAACCTAGTCAATCTGATAAGGCCAAAAGACACTAAAGAGTAGAAGTTTACTATAAAACCATTACAATCTTAAGCATCGTCTCAATATGAAGGATTATTATAATGGTGAAACTTTCTGGTGGTTGTCTATGTGGAAGTATTCGTTATACGATTTTACAGCAGCCGATTTTGGCTTACACCTGCAACTGTCGCTTTTGTCAAAAAGATACAGGCACTGCCTATCGTTCTGCTTTAGCAATACTTAATGAAAATGTGGAACTTATTGGTAAGGACTTTAGTGTTTATACCTATAAAAGCGTCGAACATGGTCGAGAGTTATATAAGAATTTTTGTCCTGATTGTGGAACAACTATTTCGCTCAAAACCGAAAGGTTTCCTGAAAGACAAGTGATAATGATTGGAACGCTAGATGACCCTTCTCAAATAGAGTTAAGCACGCATATGTTTGCAGAAGAAGCCTTTGATTGGGTTGAGTTTCCAAAAGACCATGTAGTTTATCCAAGGCACAGAATTAATGACGATGGTACGACAGCATCTCCAATTGAATAAATTAAAGTCAATTTAAGTTTTTTATAAGGTTGCGTATGGATCTGCTGAAAAGAAATTTGTTGTAAGGATCGATTGGTAAATTATTGAAAATTTTGATTAGTAAAAATGTTAGAGCAAATACAAAAAGACCTCTTATTACAATAATTGTCATTAATGATGGTCCTATTAACAATAATATTGCTGTATCCTCGATGAGTGAGTGAAACAAATTTATAAAAATCAGTGCACCTACGGCTGAACGTGGCGCTACTAATCCTTGCTTTACATCTTTTATCATTAATCCTCCTCCAAAACCGAGGCCTAAAGTCAATCCGACAACGACAATTGTCGATGCGCTTTGACCTATATTTAGTATTCTTAAAAAGGGACTTAGACAAATTCGGATTATTTTCTCAATTCCGATAATACGCAGAATTTCTAAAAGGGTAATCAAAACAATAATTACAATTTGAATAAATATTAGACCCTTTATTTGGTCTAAAATCCACTGTTGAAGATTTGGTGTAGCGGACATTTCAGGTAAATTAAGAACCGCGATTTGGTTAAAAAGTTCAAAAGTAGAAAAAACAGAATTTAATAAGGTGCAAAATAAAATACCGGAAAAAATTCTTATTATAATAGTAGCACCAGCCGATAGACCGGCTTGGCGTGAAATTGCCGCCTCTATAATAATTGAATGAGTAAACAAAATAAAAGATGCTAAAATCGTTGTTTGTGCTACTGTTAACTCTTCAATGCCTGGAGTTGAGGCAAGTACTATTATCCCTGCATAAGGGTTGGTTAACATTGTGGTTGTGATAGCAAGAGCCATTTCTGCTGGCAGACCCATCATTATCATTACAGGTCCAAAAAGATTAGTTAGCACTCCAACTAACCCGTAAATTTCTGCAATCTTAACCAAGATCAGAGTTGGAATCATGATTTTGAAAAGCTCGAAAGAAACTACGTAAACATCATTTGTTACTTTTTTAAAAAATTTTGCCACAAAAATCTCAACCATTTTTCAGGATTTCTGTTTATATTCTTTATTATTGTAAGCAACAGAGAATTAACATTTAAATGAATTTTAAAATATAAATTTATATTTTTCAGTGACTATTTGTCTGTTAGTTATCTCACATATACTTGACTAATTTATAAATAAATTAATTTTCAGTTATATAAAAGACAGAGCAATTTATTTTAATTTTCAAGAAAGGTGCAATCCAAATAAATATAAATCTGCAAAGTATATTATTACGGTTTTATGCTTTGATTTTATGTATTTGGATGGAATTTATTATAGAAGCATTACAAAGTCACTTTACTCGATCTTGTAATTAATTCCATCAAAGCACTGCAAATGGGAGAAACTAAATGCCTGATGTAAAAATGATCGTTAATGGAAAAAAAGTGTCTGGCTTCGTGGAATGTCGAACCTTGCTTGTGGAATTTATTCGTAACGATTTGCAACTTACTGGTACTCATGTTGGCTGTGATACCAGTCAATGTGGAGCCTGTGCTATTCACGTTGATGGAAAACTCGTAAAAGCATGCACAATGTTAGCATTGGAGGCAAACAGCTGTGAGGTGTCAACGATTGAAGGTCAAGCCAACGAAGACGGTTCTTTGAACTTTATACAGCAGGCATTTAAGGATCATCATGGTTTGCAATGTGGTTTCTGCACTCCTGGAATGGTTATGGCTACCGCGGATTTACTAAAAACAAACTCTAAGCCTACTGAGCTCGAAATTCGAGATCATTTAGAGGGTAATATTTGCAGGTGCACAGGATACCACAATATTGTTAAAGCGATTTTAGCGGCGTCTGGCCAAGATACTTCACTCATTGCGGCAGAATAGTTAAATAGTAGGTATAAATGTATAACTTCGAATTTAAGCAACCCAAAACCATTTCCGAGGCATTAACTGCCCTTAAGTCTGATGAGGCCCAGGCTTTAGCAGGTGGTCAAACTCTAATACCAACAATGAAGCAACGACTTGCGAGTCCTTCATCTATTGTTAGCTTATCTGAAATACCTGAAATGAAGGGTATTTGTAAAAATGATGATGGAAGTATATCCATAGGGGGGGGGACTACCCATGCGGATGTTGCTAATAACTCAAACATATTTCCCGGCCTGGTTACTCTTGCAGAAAATATTGGTGACGCAGCTGTTCGCAACCGAGGAACAATTGGAGGGTCATTGGCGAATAATGATCCCGCTGCTTGTTATCCAGCTGCAGCTTTGAGTGCCGGCGCAACGATTGTAACGAACGCTCGCGAGATTTCTGCCGATGATTTTTTTCAAGGAATGTTCGAGACCGCATTAGACGAAGGTGAAATTATTCTTTCGGTGAGATTTCCAGTTCCGTTTTTATCTTCATATCAGAAATTCATTCAGCCTGCTTCAAGGTTCGCCATGGTAGGTGTATTTCTGTCAAATTTTGACAATGGAATTAGAGTGGCGGTTACGGGCGCATCAGAGGAGGGCGTTTATCGGTGGGTTGAAGCCGAAGGGGCACTTAAAGATAACTTCTCTGAAAGTGCTCTTAATGATCTTTTAATCGAGCCTAAAGGTATTATTGGTGATATTCATGCTTCGAAAGAATATAGAGCGCACTTAATCAAAGTAATGACGAAGCGGGCGGTCAAGAGCGCATCTTAAAACATAAACTAATTTTAGAAGCTTCAGAATAGGGGCTTTTTTTATTTATCTAAAAGATTACAAAGCCAAAGTAAATTTAGTCTTTAATCTATTGGAGTGATTTATGGAAAATTCTTTTGCTAGTTATCCTAGTTTACGGGGCAAAAATATTCTTATAACTGGTGGTGCATCGGGTATTGGAAAAGAGCTTGTTAAGGCGTTTGCTGAGCAAGGGTCTAACGTGGGATTTTTAGATTTGAATAATGAAGCTGGTGAGCAGCTTTGCATAGATATTGGAAAAAATGTTTTTTTTCAAAAATGCGATTTAAAAGAAGTTGTAAATTTAAAGTCATCGATCGAAAAACTCAGAACTAAAATTGGATTATTTGATGTATTGGTGAATAACGCTGCTCATGATGACCGGCATAATTGGCAAGAAGTAACTGAAGCGTATTGGGATGAACGTTTTGCTACTAACTTGAGGCACCATTTTTTCACAATCCAATCCTTAGCTAATGATATGATTGAAAAGGGAGGGGGTTCTATCGTAAATATTGGTTCTAATTCATGGATGGAGGCAGTAGGAAACTTTCCAGCATATGCGACAGCAAAGTCGGCTGTCCATGGATTATCCAGAACATTAGCAAGGGATCTAGGTAAACATAGAATTAGGGTAAATACAGTCGTGCCAGGATGGATAATGACAGATCGACAAAAAGAACTTTGGGTAACGCCAGAGGGTCTAGAAAATCAATATAAAAGACAATGCTTACCTGATTTAATAGAACCAGTTTATGTTGCTCGTATGGTCCTATTTTTAGCATCCGATGATGGAGCGATGTGTACAGCTAACAATTATATGGTTGAAGCTGGATCTATATAGTGCTTTTGGGAGCTATAACTTATACAGATTGAGTGTAACTTTTGATTGCTTTGTTAAATATTTTCGAAATTGTTGCACCTGTTTTTATTTTGACAGCTGTGGGTTATTTTTGGATAAAATGTGGTTTTGAGTATCCTGTCGGGTTCATAACTCAATTTTCTACAACTATGGCAGTGCCATGTTTGGTTTTTACAGCACTTATGAAAACAGAAATTCAATCCAATGATTTTATTGATGTTCTGATGGCGGCTATAATTGGATATATTTTCTTAGCTTTTATTGCATTTGCATTTGTTAAAATTTTTAATCTTGGTAAGCGGACCTACCTTATGCCTTTAATTATTGGCAATACTGGTAATTTAGGTTTTCCACTTTGTCTTTTCGCTTTTGGTGAACCAGGATTTGGTTATGCGATAATCGTATTTGCATTAACAAGTATTGTTGCTTTTACTATCGGTATCAGGGTTGTTGCCGGAGAAGGTTCACCTATGCAGATACTCAAGGAACCATTAGTTATGGGTACAATTCTGGGTCTTATTTTTATGTGGCAGGGTTGGGAAACGCCAGATTTTTTGACTAGTTCCTTGGAATTGATAGGACAAATGGCAATACCAATGATGTTATTAACATTGGGTGTAGCAGTCGCCAGATTAAAAATACCTGACATAAAAAAATCATTTTTAATTAGTTTATGTAAAATTTTCTTTGGTATCACGGCCGCTATATTGGTGAGTCTTATCTTTGATTTACCGAAAGTGGCGATCTCTGTACTCATCTTACAATTTTCTATGCCTGTAGCTGTGACTTCCTATCTTTTGGCAGAAAAATATGGAGCTGATGCGAATGCAGTTGCAGGCCTAGTAGTTGTTTCAACATTAATAACTGTTGGAATTTCGCCAGTTTTAATTGCTTTTCTTATTACTTAATTTATCCAACAACAAATTTGGAAATTTGGATATTTTTGAGGTGACATTATTTCTGA
>JAQWIK010000046.1 GCA_029248915.1 Paracoccaceae bacterium
GTTTTGTTTCTGATCTTCCGCGATGTCGTGTTTCCGTATTGGTCATAGAGGGTCATAGTCATCGTAGAAATAGTATCACCAAATCCAATATCTCTGTTATCCGCTTCTGCTGCGATTTCCAACCCTCTTCCATCAGACGCACTAAGCCCTGTGGACAATATAAAAGGAAATATTACGGCACATATTATTTGTATAAATTTCATTAGATAATCCTATAAATTAGTTAAGCTGCTACAATATCTGACTGTGGTTCTTGTTTACCCATTTTTCTATCCAATAGTATCAATAAAGAAGGTAAAATGGTTAAATCGGCTATCAATGCCATAAATAGAGAAATAGCGGTCAAACTAGCCATAGCGCTATTTAAACCAAAACTTGACTGAGCTAAGATAGCAAAGCCCGCAACTAGTATAACGGTGGTGACTAGCAAAGCTGTTCCTACCCCACCGAAAGCCGAAACAACCGCTTTCTCAGCAGATAAGTTGTCGTTCTTCCGAGCAAGCTGATATTTTGTTAAAAAATGCACGCTATCATCGACAATAACGCCCAAAGCCATTCCAGTCACCACGGCGACAGCCATATTTACCTGACCAACAAACATACCCCACACCCCAAATGCCAGAGCGGCAGGAAGTATATTTGGCACCAAACTTAGTAATCCAAGCCTGACGTCTCTAAGTGCAATGAGAATTATTCCAGAAATGATAAGTACAGCATAAAGCGTTCCCCAGAGCATACCCTGGATATTCCTTTCCGCAATATACGAAAACATAACTGTTGGCCCAGCCGCAACGGCATCCATGCTTAACTCCTCAGTTAGGAAAGTTTCCGCCTCTTTGATCCATGCCTTGATTTCATTTGTAGTTAGATCTTCAATCGTAACAATAACTTGAGTAGACGACTTATCAATATCGATTTGGTTATTTAGATCTAAGCCAAAAGGCAGCGACAACTCATACAAAAGAAGGTATTGAGCTGCAAGCTCTCGACTTTCCGGAACTTGGTAAAAATTTATATCACCACCGTTTAAGTCTCGATTAAGACGCTTAAATACATCGGTAATACTTTGGACATTGGTAACCACATCCTGTTTTCTTGCCCACTGAGAAAAAGCCTCCAGGTTTGTTAAAAATTTAGGATCGCTGATGCCATTTGGTTTTTTCGATTGCATATCAAATTGAATCTGATTCAAACCAGTTAGATTTTTACTTATCCAATCTGTATCAGCCCGGAAGGTAATGTCCTCATCAAAATATTTCAGAAAATCATCATTAATTTCGTTTCGAGTGATCGCAGAAGTAATTAGCACCGAAGCAACGACCGACAACGCAAGAACTGCCTTATATTTTGAAGCAATAAACTTTCCCAGATTTTCCATATGTTTATTCAAAAAACCCAAAGTTTCTCTCGGCTTCACAGTTACAATACTCATGAGAATTGGGAGCAATACAATCGAAAATAACCAAGCAGCCATCACGCCGGCAGCCGTAATATTTCCCAGATCATGGAAAGGCGGTGAGTCCGAAAAGTTAAGAGATAAAAAACCAACAGCTGTGGTGATAGAAGTAAGGAATATAGGCTTTCCATTTACACTTAAACTGTAAATTATTGCCTCGCGTTGGCTAAAACCGGCCCTCATGCGATTGAACATTGTGACCAAAAAATGTATCGAGTCAGCGACTGCAAGTGTAGTTATGATGGTCGGGGCGCTCGCAGAGGGTGGAGTTAATCCAACACCAATCCATCCACCAAAACCCATTGCAAATGTAATACTGGGGATAATAATTAGAATTACCATGGCAGTAGCATAGACCGATCTAATTAGTAAAAATGTAACTATTAGAATAACCAAATACATGGCAGGCATCAAAGTTGTCATATCACTTTCAGAAGCCTCAAAAAAAGCGTTATTAAACATGGCGATGCCACCAAGTCTAATATTTACGTCATGTTTTTTTAAAATTTCATCTTTGATGTTTCTAGCGGCTTCTACGACCTCCACAACCTCTGTTGGGTTCTCACCAGGCAACTGGACTGTAACAGTGACAGCAGTAGATTTATGGTCTGGATCGTGCAAGCGACCAATAATTGACGGCTCGGTGGTAACGATATTTTTGATATCATCTAATTCTGATTGCTCCAACTCATCGGCGTAGGAGTACAAATCCTCAACAATTAAATCATCATCTTCGACCTCAGTGTGCTGATAGTTTGATATACTATCAACTCTAAGGGAGTACGGGATTTGCCATGCCAGCTCTGTTAACTCTTCGACCGCCGCAAGGATCTGCACAGAACTTGCGTCACTTCCGGCGTTTGGTTCAAATGCAAACTGTACATTATCGATTTTTGTATAGGTCTTTTGCAGTCTTTCAAAAGCATCTAGTTGAGGATTGGCTTCCCCAAAAAATGCACGGTAGTCATTATCAAAATAAAGGTTTTTGGCACCAAATGACATGCCAATTGTAATAATCAATAAGAAGAAAACAGCAATCAGACGATTACTAAGCAGCGTTTCTCCGTAAGACGATTTAAATAAATTCATAATGACTCCAAATCAGATTGTTGGCCTTGCGCACAACTCATGTTCACATTGTAACTCAGGCAGTAAATAGCAATTCAGTAGCATCAAGTGGGACTAATTTTTTAAACCAACTTAGTGCGTAATAATAATAAAAAATCTTAATTTATAGGCACTATTAAAAAAATTGACACAAATTTAACCTACCTCTACTAGAACCTTAAACTCACCCGCAGTGGGCAGATAGGCTGCTAGACTAATGTTTTCAAGCAAAACTCTGCATAACCTAGCGTAAGCCTAGAGCGAGTTGTGTTATACATTGCGGTTTTTGAGATGCGTTTATGAAAATAATGACATTTTAGTGGAGCATAGTTTTATCTCTTTCCCGAATGGTTCGAAAGAAGCAGTCTTATCAGTATAGACCAAAAGGAATGATAAATTCGTAAAAGTTGAAACTGGGGCAACGCCAATTAAGTAATATGTAGTCGCAAACCGAAGTTTTGAACTCTTTGTGCTATAAAATTTATCAGTATGATTTAAATAATTTTTTTTGATCTGGCATGCGCCTTGCTAGCGTAAAAGCAGTATATATGGAGTAGAAAATGATCACTGACAAACATACACATAAAAAGTCAATCGCTCAAAAAGTGATAAGTAGTAAGGAACGAAGTGTAGTCTTAGCTAGCAAAGATTTCACCTCTTTGAGAGCTGACATTAAAAGAGGTTCCCCTAGTTTTAATTTTTGGGATCTCGAAAAGAAAAAGGAACAATTCCTAACAATTGATCGTTTCTGATTATCAGAGCCGACGGGCTTCTAAAATAGATCTTTCAATAAGTGCTTTAATATCTGTTGAATTTCCCTTCACAGGATTTGTCGATGCAGCACTATCAAACATCGCTTTTTCTGCAACTCTGCTTGCACAATCTAACGGAACTCCAATACTACTCAAAGACTTAGGTATATTAAGACGATTAAGAGTGGCTTCTATATCTCCCACAAAACCATCAGTTGTTTTGTCATTTATATTCAGTGCATCAGCCATTTGCCGACGCTTTTCGTCCAAAGATGGAAGATTGTAACGAAGTACGACTGGTAAAACGATTGCGTTGGTCAAGCCATGTTGAGTATCGAACTCAGCACCCACCATGTGAGAAATAGCATGAACAAAACCCAAACCCTTCAGAAATGAAATTCCTGCCAGGCAAGATCCTACTAACATGCCACCACGGGCTTCTAAATTCTCTGGCTCTTCGACGGAAGCAACTAAATATTTATTGATTAACTTTAAAGCCTCAATAGCCGCTCCATCACATAATGGGTGAAAATCCGGTACAATATATGCCTCAATTGCGTGTGTTAGCGCATCAACACCTGTCCATGCGGTTAAATTAGCAGGCAATCCTACCGTTAGAACAGGATCTAGAACTGCAGCACTTATCTTAAGCCGAGGATGATCAAGGCAAAATTTCATACCCTTTTCAGAGTGCGTTACCATTGCAGTGCTTTCTGTTTCAGCACCTGTGCCAGCAGTTGTTGGTATCGTGATCAACTTTGGAAATGGGTTTGTACCCGCTACTTGTGGTACTGGTTTGTTGTAATCAAAAGCCCATAAATCGATATCGTTATTTACAGTAAGACAAATAGCTTTTGCGCCGTCCATACCACTTCCACCGCCAATACCAATTATAGAGTCATGCTTTCCGTCTCTATAAGCATTACAACCAGCTCCAATCTCATCACCTATCGGATTAGGGGAAATCTCAAAAAATACTTCACTAGATATTCCATTTTTTGAAAGTAAACTGCGTAATTCCTGTATGAATGATAACTTTAAACTTCCTCTATCAGTTACAATAAGAGGGTTTCGAATTTCAAGATTTTTGCAAATCGATCCAATATCAGAGATACGCCCAGGACCATAAAATATAGGGATCGGGAATCCCCAATCTTTATTACCGAGAAGATTACTGTATGTCATTTACTAGTCCATTACTGATTTTCAAAGTTCTATTTCCGCCCTAGATGACTTTCTTGCACAAAAACTCAATAATCAAAAATAAATTCTTTATCACTGTGAGCACATTTATAGGTTTTGGTTGGTTTATTTTTTATACTCCTTACCATATCGGGTATTAAGGGAGAATTAAATGTCGAACCATGGATATGAAACTGGAAGATTAGATTTGCCATTTGTAGGTGTTTCTACATTTGCAAAACGTGAGTTGGTGACAGACTGGTCAAAAATTAATGCAGATGTAGCGGTACTTGGAGCACCATTCGACTTTGGCACACAGTGGCGGGCAGGAGCTAGGTTCGGCCCAAGAGGCATTCGTGAAGCATCAACTTTGTTCAGTTTTGGACATGCAGGCGCTTATGATCATGAAGATGACATAACTTACTTAACCGAAAATGTTAAAATTGTGGATATTGGAGACGCAGACATTATTCACACTGACACACTAAAAAGCCATGAAAATATTGAACTTGGCGTCAGATCAATACTGGCTGCCGACGCTTTACCAGTTGTACTGGGCGGAGATCATTCGGTAAACATACCCTGTATAAATGCTTTTTCAGATTATGGTCCAATACACATACTTCAAATAGATGCTCATCTGGACTTTGTAGATGAAAGACATGGTGTAAAGTATGGACATGGCAATCCAATGCGAAGAGCTGCGGAAAAACCCTATGTTGCTGGGCTAACCCAAGTTGGGATCAGAAATGTGAGTTCTACTGCAAAAGAGGGATATGAAAGCGCAAAAGAGATGAATTCAGATATTTTATCAGTTCGTCAAACACGAAAAATAGGACCAAAGAATTTGGTAGGTAGAATTCCTAAAGACGCAGACGTTTACGTAACTATTGATATTGACGCCTTTTGCCCATCAATTGCACCTGGAACTGGCACACCAAGTCACGGTGGCTTTCTTTACTACGAAGTGCTCGAAATATTACAGGGCTTATCAAAGCAAAATAAAGTTGTTGGGATAGATTTAGTAGAAGTTGCACCGGACTACGATCGCTCAGGATCAACTGCGATCCTTGCCGCTCAAATTTTATTAAATTTTCTTGGATTTATTTTTCATAATCGAAAATAGTCTTTCCCCTCCTTCGAGCTTATCAGAAAACTTAACTCGCTTTTTTTGATTTGGCCAACCGAAGATAAGGCAGGATGACTAAAAAGGCTGCAAGAAACAGAAGGACCATCGTCATAGGCCTCTCCATGATAAAATTAATGCCATCATAAAGTTGCATGGATCTACTGAAATTATCTTCAAGCATTTGACCCAAAATAAACCCAATAAGTAATGGTGCCATTGGATAATTAGCTAATCGCATGATGGTGGCACAAACCCCAAGCCCAACTAATATTAAAAGTTCAGTGGCGTTATTTTGGCCAATATAACTTCCCATAAGAGTAAAAAATAAGATAAATGGTATAAGAAATGTTCTAGGAATTGTAAGAATTTTTGCAATGTATGGAATTAAAGGCAGGTTTAGAATAAGCAGTATTAAGTTTCCAATATACATCGAAATAATTACAGCCCAAAAAATTTGTGGTTCATCGGTCATTAATCTCGGACCTGGACTGACGTTTAATGCTATTAAGGCACCCAGTAATATAGCTGTTGTACCAGATCCCGGAATTCCTAGCGTTAGGAGGGGCACAAAAGATCCAGTACAAGCAGCGTTATTCGCCGTTTCTGGAGCAGCCAGACCTTTAATTGAGCCTTTTCCAAAATCTTTTTTCTCGTGAGCAGGAGCAATATTACGTTCAACTGCATACCCCAAAAATGATGCAATAGTTGCCCCCGCACCCGGCAACACGCCTATAAAAAAACCCTGGACAGACTGCCGCCCTATTACAGGAGCTATAGATTTTGCCTCCTCCTTTGTAATGCGTAAATTTTCGATTTTATTACTTTCGCTGTGGGAAGCTCTTGCTGGATTTAAAACTAAAAAGATAGCCTCTGGTAATGCAAAAATAGCCATTGCAAGCGTTATAAAACTAAAACCTGACTGCAGGTCCATCAGACCCATGGTAAATCGAGGCATGTTATACAAAGCTCCCTCACCAACTGTAGCCATCATTAAACCAAGCAATGTCATTAAAATTGCTTTAGACACCTGCCCAGTTCCAGCAAAGGCGGCTATTGCACTCAATCCTACAATCATCAAAGCGAAATACTCTGCTGAATGGAAAAACAATGCCACTGACGATAATGCGGGGGCAAATATCATTAACAAAATGGCACCGATCGTGCCACCAGCAAAGGATGAAATAGCAGCTATTGTAAGAGCTTTTCCCGCCATCCCTGCTTTAGCCATAGGGTAGCCGTCAAAACTGGTTGCGACAGTTCCAGCCACACCGGGAGCATTTAACAGTATGGATGAGGTGGAGCCTCCGAATATTGCACCATAATAGACGCCAGCGAGAAGGATCAGAGCCGCAGCTGGATCACCCAAGGTGATAGCAACCGGTATCATAATGGCGATTATAGACATAGGTCCAAGGCCGGGTAGCATTCCAATGAAAGTCCCAATGATGCAACCTCCAACTACCATAAATAAATTTTTTAGAGAGAATGCAGTTTCTAGACCAATCAATAGACCTTCAAGCATGTTTACCCTCTAAAATATTGTTGGAAGCGGACGCAAATAAATACCTAATACTTGCTCTACTAAATACCATATAATAAATGACGCTGAGGCTGCGACAAAGAACAAAATTATAATTTTGCGCTCTCCCAAAACATAGCCGGATACTGCAAGAAAAGTAATTGTTGAAATGAAAAAGCCTAACGGCCTCAGTGTGATCGCGTACAGAGCCATCATAATTACTAAAAATATGGCTGGGCCCAAATTATAATCAAATATTCTACGGTAGTCTATTTCTGTGCCGTTGTTTTTATGTTTATTTTTTTCTAAACCTAAAATAATGGATGAGGAAACTATGATCGAAAGTATCCCTAAAATCTTTGGAAAAGTTGATGGCCAGACTGGGTTTCGTTGCATAAAAGGTGGCAAAAGGTGGTCCATTGTGAAGAATGCAGCGTAAGAGTAAATCAAAGATATACTTAGAATGACTAACGCAATCCAACGATCAAAAGACATAATATGTAATTACCGAAAAAAGAGATCGGCTCACTTAAGGAATAAGCCGATCTCATAGTTAATTAAAGAAAACCCAATTGACGCATTAAGTCGCCAATGACTTTTTCCTGATTTTCCAAGAATACGCGAAAATCTTCACCATTGTTATGTATGTTTACCCACCCATTACGTGCTCGCACTGCTTCCCACTCTGGAGTTTCGTACATTTTTGTTAGGGCGTCCTGATAAGCAGCCAATGTATCAGAAGGCAATCCAGGAGCGGCAAAGAAACCACGCCAATTCACGAACGATGTATCAATTCCCTGCTCTTTCATTGTCTGAGCACTGTCATAAGCTGGTACCCGTGCGTCAGACGTAACACCAAGTATCTT
>JAQWIK010000047.1 GCA_029248915.1 Paracoccaceae bacterium
GCATTTACTTGGCTTTCAATAAGCGATTTCAACTTTTTAATTGCTGCAGATTTAATTTGTGAAACTCTGCCAGTCGAAACAGATAAAATTTCCCCAATTTCGTAAACGTTAAGCTCTTCAACATAATATAACTGTAAAACCATTAATTGTTGTTCATTTAGATCTTCCAGCTTTGTCCTTAAGATATCTTTAAGTTCACCGTTAAAGATTTTTTCCTCTACAGATTTGTCAGTGGCAAAAAGAAAGTCACCGTAGGCGTCAGAGGCTTCCTCCAAGCTTTGGTGTTGACTTGCCGCAAAATCGTGCTGCCAGGATAGCAGTTCATTCATTTCGAGTTTCAGCTCTTTCGCAATCTCATGAGTTTCAGGTTGCCTAAACAGCTCTTTTTCCAACTTTCTTTTAGCTCGCTCGTAATCTTGCTTGCGTCTAATGGTGCCTCGGCACAAATTTGAAGATTTTCTTAAGTAGTCAACAATAGCACCTTTAACCCTCAGTCGGGCGTAATTTACAAAGGTGACATTCTCTTGCGGCGTATAATTATGAGCAGCTTCTATCAAGCCGACCATGCCTAGTTGTAAAAGATCGTCAACCTCAACAACTTTGCCCACTCGCCCAACATAAAAAAAAGCAATTTTCTTAACAATATCTAAATTGTCATTAATAAGCTGAGCTTTGTCGTCAGTGTTATGATTATATCCATGCATCATGTTTAATATCATTAATTGTTAAAAAATTTAACTCCACTTGATTTAACCGTCTCTATTTTTGCCAAGTTATTCGTTATCTCAGTAAAATTCTTTTGCAAAATAGGTTCTAACGATTTTTGTAACACTGCGGGTTTCCTTGCAACAATCGAGCCAGCTATAGCTTTACTTTCTGGAAGCCAGCCTACAAACTTCATATCTACATTAAGAAATTTTGTAACTATTTTTTTAAAACTCTCATAGCTTTTCTTGGCCGCTTTTTCATTTTTTGCAAGGTTCACAACTATTGATACAGTCTCGAACTTTTTCTCCATATAAAGTGCTTTTATAAAAGAATAGGCGTCCATAAAACTCGTGGGCTCAGGAACTAAAACTACAACCACGGCATCACAGGCTGCCGAAAACTCTATGCTAGCATCCGACGCTCCAGCAGGTGTATCCACAACCAAAATATCCAAATCATTTTTCAAAGCATCAAGCGATCTTATGATCTCCCATCGCTTTTGACTATCTAAGTTAAGTAATTCTAAGACCCCAGAACCCCCAGGTATTAATTTCAAACCAGTCGGGGTCTCATGGATTACTTTTTGAATACTTGTACCTTTTTCAAGAATATCATTCACTGAATTCTCAATTTTTTGATTTAGCAAAATATGAGAATTTGCCATCCCAAAATCAGCGTCCAACAGAGCGACGTTCCTGCCATCAACAGTTAATTTAACGGCACAGTTAACCGCTAAAGAGGTTTTGCCCACTCCACCTTTGCCGCTTGCTATAGCAATCGATCGCACCATAACTTAACCCATTCTACTTTCCATTGTTTGAACAATATGATCGGCAGTTTCTCCAACTTTGGCAAAATACAACCCCTCTTCCGAAGACCTTACTCCAGAAAAAAACATGCATTTATGGTTGAGTTCGACGAATGCTGCAATTTCCACAATGGATAAATCGCACAAATCGAGTTTTGTTAAAGCAAGATATTCATTTTCAAATCGCTTTTGTGGCATATTTTTCATTAAATACTCGTAGCTGTTTCCAACCGGCATAAGGTTTATAATGCTAATCTTAATATCACTTTCTTGCTTGGATAAATTAAGCAGAAAATCATCAATATTTTCGATATTTGATAACTCAATAATACCGACTTCCTTTTTTTCACTGATTTTAGACCCATTTTTTGAAAACCAAGATTTTATCTCAGTTAGAGATTTTTTAACATTGAATTGTTCAAAAATAGTGCACAATTTGGGATCGCTTTGATTTTCAAATAAAGTTTTTAATTTTTTAGTAAAAAGTGTTTTACCTGAGCCCTCATTTCCCGTCACGAGAAATAGTGAAGAGCTCTCAAAATGGTCACATTTTCCATTGATAAATGATTTCGCTAGTATTTTTGACGCGTCCTTTACTGAAAATACACTATCTGAATATTCAGTATTTTCTATTATAGACTTTTTAATACCAGACATTTGGAATAGCTTTGCGACCGTTGGTTCATTCGGCATGATTTCATTCGAAGGAATTGAAAGTTCAACAAGTCTATCAATCTCGGACTTAATATTTTCTGCATTTTGTACAATCTGATTATGATTTTTGGAAATTCCATTGTTCAAAGGTTTATCATCACCAGATAACTTGGAATTGAGGACATCTGAAAATCCTTTAATTCTATAATTTTTATCCAGCACAAGAGGCTCAGAAGTTTTCTGATATTTCGAAGGGTCATCGTTGGTTGCAACAATTTCTATTTGTCCATCTACTCGGTTGGTAGACACAATCATTGCATCGGCTCCAAGACGCTTTTCAATTTCTTCCATAGCAGAAGCACTGTCAGCAGCTTTTACTGTAATCTCTACCATTTATAAGCCTCCGTTTGTAAACTATTCATCTGCTTCAGCCTCTCCACCGATTGTATAGGCAATTTCAACACTACGGTTCTCTGGTAATTCAGTAAAGCTAAGAACATTGATAGCCGGGAGCTGTGACCGAACAAAATTTGCCACATGCCGTCTGATTTGAGGTGCAACAATCAAAAATACAGCTTTATTGTCCCTACTCAATGCCTCGGAGGCTTCATTTATATTGGATAATATATTTTTCGCGAGCGCCCCATCTAGCAAAAGCATTTTCTCATCTGGGTTCTGCCTCACTGATGTTAAGATTAATTGCTCTAATTCTGGTGCCAAAGTAAGCAATGGCAATGTTTCTTTAAATTTTGTTAACCTTTGAATAAGAAGTGGAACCAATTTCGGGCGAACGGCTTCAGAAATATCATCATTTGACAATTTTTGTACATTAATTGCCGATAATTCGCTAATCACAACATGCAAATCAGAAATAGGCACAGCTTCTTTAAGCAAATTTTGGAGTATCTTCGTCAACTGATGCAGCGGTATAATTTTTGGTACAACTGTTTGCACTAAATTGGGTTGAGAAATTTCTAGTTCATCTAACAAGGCTTGAACCTCATCTTGGCCAAGCAACTCACCAGCACTGTTCGTTAAAATTTGACCTACATGCGTTATCAACACTGAGGTCGGATCTATGGTTACATAACCCTTCGATTGTGCATCCTTGTCCAGCTCAGGCTCTATCCAGATTGCATCTACTCCAAAGGCAGGTTCTTTTACTTTTATGCCATTTAGATCAAGCTGCACGTCATCTCCTGGAATAGCCAGTATTTTATCATAAAACACAGTGTCATCAGCCACAATTTTTTCGCCAATTTTAATTTGATATTGCGACGGTTCTAAATCAATATCATCTCTTATTCTTATTCCAGGAATTACGAAACCTAATCTCTTAGAAGTTTCTTTTCTTAATTTAGTTATACTCGGAACTAAACTATTTTCATCCGACTGAGATACTAGGCTTACTAAACCAAAGCCAATATTTAATGAAATTTTTGCATCATCTTTTACGGCTTTCACATCAAAATCATTTTCGTTTTCTTCATCCTCGTCATCAACCGCGTCTTCGGGTTCTGACGGATTCATTTCTTTTCTTTTGGCTAGAAAAGCTAAACCTGCAGCTAATGCAGCAAAGAATATAAAAAGTTTGTTGGGCATTCCTGGTACTAAACCAAGTGCTAGTATGACGAGTGAAGTCGGTATCCAAGCAGCAGATAAGTTAACTTGTCTTGAGATGTGTTCAGACATGTTGTGCGCCGAGGATACTCGCGTCACAATAATCGCCGTAGCAATAGAAAGTAATAGGGAGGGGATTTGGGCGACAAGACCATCACCAATTGCTAATAATATATAAGCTTCAGCCGCCTGACCTATGCCAAGTTGGTGTTGAAGTAAGCCAATAATAAGACCACCCACAACATTAACTACAAGAATAAGTATTCCTGCGATGGCGTCACCTTTAACAAACTTGGAAGCACCATCCATAGAACCGTAAAAATCTGCCTCTTTCGAAACCTCCGCCCTACGGTCCTTAGCCTCTTCTGGCGTCAATATGCCTGCGTTGAGATCCGCATCAATGGCCATTTGCTTTCCTGGCAGAGCGTCCAAAGTGAATCGTGCAGAAACCTCTGATACCCGGCCGGCACCTTTGGTAATAACAACTAAATTTATTATAACTAAAATTGTAAAAACAAATATACCAACAGCATAGTTTCCCGATACAATAAATTCGCCAAAAGCTTCGATAACTTTACCTGCAGCATCTGGGCCTGTGTGGCCATCTTTTAAAACAATCCGAGTTGAGGCAACATTCAAACCTAACCTGAGAACAGTGGCAATTAATAATAAATTAGGAAAAGATGAAAAATCCAATGGACGTTGTGTATGCAACGCAACCATTAAAATAAGCAAAGACAACGTTATATTTAGAACAAAAAAGGTATCTAATAAAGCAACTGGAAGCGGCAATATGAGCATAGCAACGAGCGCTATTATTCCAAAAGGTAAAAACGAATTTACCAAACTGGGAGCAAAGCCTTTAAAATTAAATGTATTTGCTTTTTCCATTTCATCTTCCAAGTTTAATGTGTCAAATTTTTGAAATCTAACTTATTGTTTATGTTGTATTTTTTTAACCAAACACATTTAATTATAATTCGTAAATATATATCAGCAGGATCTGTGCCAGGCTTAAAATCTTACCATTTTAGAAGACCTTAGTGTTTTGTATTCCAAATATTAGATGCCCCCTCGATTATAGAAGTTTTTATATGGCACAATATTTGCTGATCTTTCGTGATACTAAACAGGATTTTGACATGTCAGTTAGAAAAAGAATTAATTTTTACAGTTTGTTAGTCGCTGGATCAGTTGGACTTGGGGCCTGCGCTCCTAATGGTCAATTTATGAATCCTTTGACTGTAACAGATGCAACACCTGCTTCTCATTTGGATAGTAACCATTCATTGAAAAGTTCAAGTGCTCTCCTGAATGAGCGTAGAGCAGCAGAAACCTCAAAATACTACGTACCAAGTGTTACGGCAGTTGGTTTTTCATCCATCGCCATTCAACCTTCTAAAAGTCTCAATCAAAGAAGGCTTATGGCGATGAGGGCTGCAAAGTTAGATGCTTACCGCAACCTGACTGAGCAACTCCATGGGATTTATATTCAAGGTGAGACAACAATTGGTGAGGCTGTTTTAACTTCAGACAAACTTGGAGCTGCGCTACGTGGAACCGTGATAGGCGCGAGAACTGTTAAAATTGAACCAACTGGGAGCGATACCTATCAAGTAGAGTTAGCCGTAAGCCAAACGCATGTAGACAGATTAATTAGAGCATACCGCAACGGGCTGCTTTAATTTTACTTCCATGAAAAGGTTTCTAGGGTCATATATCGCACCTTTATTGGGTTTAATCAGCTTGTTGATGCCATTAGCATCTTCAAGTGCTGCTGAAAAAGTTACTTCGACCGGCTATGCCCTTATTACATCCTCAATAAACAAAGATATTTTTCGCACACGGGCAATAGAAAATGCTCTTCAAAAGATAGTATTGGAGGCTGGACAGGATTTAAATAGCTTTTCAATAGTTGAAAATGGAAAAATTCTTTTAGACCAAATTCAAACTCGTTCGGCTGTAAAAGTACTACAATATGACATCATCAGTGAAAATATAAAGAACAAAAAATATCACGTAACTTTGCAAGCTGTGCTAGGTCAAGAAGAAAGCACGAATGCGAGCAATACATGTAAAAAATCTAATGTAGAAAGCATTGATTTTTCACTCAAAATAACAGCTAATCAAATCGATTTTCCAGCTTGGGCTAATATATCAAAAAATTGGATTTTAAATGAATTAACAGCTTATGCATTCGACCCGGAACTAATGTTATCATCAAAGCCAGCATATAAAGATGCCGATGCACTTTCCTATAATCTTTTTGATAAAAAAGAATTTTCTGCTGGAAGTGAGAATATTTATAAAATGCATACTCACGTCATTTTTGAAAAGGAAAGTAAACATAACCTTTTTGAAAAAAATATTATCATGCGAGCCAAGATCAAAACTAAGTTCACAAGAAAAAATAAAGTTTTTTCTGAATTAGAATTTGTTCAACCCTACATAATTCATCAAAAATTATTCAACAATTCATTTCTTGGGGCAACCCGGGGTGACTGGAAAAAAATTAAAAAACATTTTTCTGATTTATTTAAGGATCGTGTTGAAAGGCAAATTTCCTCACTTGATTGTGTTAATATTCCACCCCGCGTTTTTTCAAAGGCAGGCATACCCTTTATAGATTTTGGGCGGCTAGATGGCATTAGAAATTCCGATATGTTTTTAATCAAGTCTGATAGTGCAAAAAAAACTTATTTAAAAATTGTTGAAATTAAGGACCATGAAACTCAGGTCGAAATTGTATCCCAACAGGAAAATATAGCGAGTATTAATGGAAAGATTGTAGAGTTGGTGGTTGGGTCATGATCTTGAGTATAATAAAAAATATCAGCTTATTTCTTATACTGTATATATTAGCTGCCTCTCCAACTTTGGCATCAGGTCGACTAAACGGCCTGCATATCAAGGAACAGGCATCCGCATATTTCTCACAACAAGGCCTGAGTATCAGTTTGCTCGTATCCGACAAACGAACTTTTTTTCCATGTTCTGTTCCCTTAGATTTTCATCAACGGCATTACAATGATTGGAGCACAGTTCTAGTACGTTGTAGCCACGAAAATTGGGAAACTTTTATTCGCTCAGCTAACTCCCCATCAAAATTAGTTTCTTCTGCTAATGCCACTGAGGATAATCGACTAACGGTTGCAGTTTTAATAAAGAATATATCTAAAGGCCAAGTAATTTCTAAAGAACATCTCGGCTTTGAGGGTCGGCCAGAACGCCAAATCCACGGGGCTTATAGGAATATTTCTGAAGTTTTGGGACGAAAAGCGAAAGGTAATATTGCTGCTGGGACAATTCTTAAAGCAAGGCATCTTGATACTGTTTATTTCGTTGATAAAAATGATAGTGTTCTAGTTATCGCAGCTAATAAAGCGATCACAATTACCACTTCAGCAATAGCCTTGGAAAATGGCCAAATTGGTGATATGATACCTGTAAAGAACATGAAATCAGAAAAAGTATTTAAAGTTATTATCACTGGCAAAAAAAAAGTTGCCCCAATAACTAACATGTAACAGATATCTGTCGTATATTAAATCGAAAGGAGTTTCATCATGGTTGATACAGTTAGAAATAGCCCAAATGCTGGGACTAGCACTGTTCACGACCAAAGAAAGTCGCGTGCACCGCAAGCAGATCAATCGCACTCTTCTTCGATGGCCGATAAAGCTACCGCTTCAGCACAATCTGTAAGCGTGGACTTGTCTGTTAGTGAAAAAGTGAAGTCTTTGTCGAGCGAGCCTCCAGTAAATATAGAGGTCGTAACCGAAATTCGGCAGAAAGTTTCAGAAGGGCGTTACCCTATTGATTTAAATGCAATAACAAATAAGCTATTCGAGAGTATTAAGGAAGGCGAGGGATAAATCTTTATGGATATCGAGGCTTTAATTAAAAACTTAGAAGCCGTAAACGATAGCCTTAAGTCTTCCAGAATACGCCAAAGCGATGACTTTGATGATTGTGTAAAAAGGTTCCAGGCTAAGCTTGCGGACCTTGTTAGTGTTTTTAAGTCATCAAATAATGAAAACACCACAGAAATAAAGGCAAGTATATTGGATCTCAAACTTATATTGGAAGAGATAGAAAAACTAAGCTCTCACGATATTAAGGTATTAGATTTCGCAAAAGACATCGTGCCCACAAAGTGACTAGGAATTTATCTCAGAGAATGTAGTCGAGGCCTGCTCTTGCTGCACAAGTATTTCTTCCAGAGTAAGTTCATCGGCAACTTGACTAAGCAGTCCACTCGCGCTCTCCAAGCCATACGCTTGAGCGATTGACAACCAAACATAAGAAGACTGATAATCTGGCGTCACAAGTAAATCAGTATATGTTTTCCCGAGCTTAAGGGTTGAGGTTTGTTCTCCAGCTTTTGCAACTGCTAATAATTCATCAATTATTTGGTTTGCCACAGTATCTCTTAAAGCTTCTGTAATTAAGTCGAAAATTTCATTAATTTGGTTAATCGCGGTAGGATGATCGTTTAAATGTGCCTGCCAAGACCAGTAGAGTGCCATTTTATAATTTTTCGGAGTGCCCAGACCACTAGAGTGTAAAAGTGAGAGATTAAATTGAGCTTCTGGAAGACCACTCTGGGCGAGTTTTTCAAAACCCCTAACGGCATCCAGAAAATTTTTACTCTCCACATTTTTTACCGCCATCTCAAATTCTTTAGCTAACTCGGGCGATGGGTCATGGTTCTCAGCTTGAGCAACTTGTCCGATGCTTATAAGTGCAATAATCGTTAAAAAATATTTTAATCTCATTGTTCTGCAACCATTACTAATTTTAATTCAAGTAGTTTCCGCTTAGATTTCTTTTCATTTTCATACACGATTACCTTTGGCCTTTGATCTTTTTCCTTTTTAAACTCTACGGAAACACTATCGGGCAAATAAACACCCCCACGCTCTAATACTTCAACTGGGTACTCATAAAATGCATCCAAAAACCTTTTATCAATCCATGTTCTTGCAAGAGCTTGACCTAAAACCTCAGGTAAATACTTTTGGATTTGTTTTTCGCTCTCCAAAACAATATCTTGTTCACTGAACCGAGAGAGATCTTGTTGATCTAGATATTCAAGATCTGGCTTTCTAGACAGGATTTTTTGTCCTAATTGATTTAAACTTTTTTTTAGTTTTTCAAACACTTAATAACCCTAAAAAACCACTAAATATAAAATTGTTAAAATAATTCATTTTATTTAAGCTAGAAATAGCATAGTTCCCGCTATAACCTAAAGCAAATTTAAGGCCAAAAGAGACACAAACTTTATGACCTCATTAGATAACAAGATAATCGGGCAATCAAAACCAGCTATCGAATTAAAAAAAATGATTGGCTTAATTGCGTCATCAAGTTCAGCGGTAATAATAAATGGGCCAACAGGTTCTGGGAAAGAACTCGTTGCTGAGGCCATCCATGATGAAAGTCGAAGAAAGGGAAATTTCATCGCACTTAATTGTGCGGCTATCCCAAGTGAATTGATCGAAGCCGAACTGTTTGGCTTCGAAAAGGGAGCTTTTACAGGTGCTCTAAAAACAACTATGGGTAAATTTGAACAAGCAAATAAGGGAACTCTTTTCCTTGATGAAATTGGTGATATGCCTTTTGGCGTACAAACAAAACTTCTTCGCGTTTTAGAAAATTCCATAATATCTAAGGTTGGCAGTAGTAAGGAAGTAAAGCTTGACGTACGGATAATCTGTGCGACGCACAAGAATTTAGAATTTTTAGTAGAAGATAATAGTTTCCGAGAAGATCTCCTTTTCAGATTAAATGTCTTCCCTATTTCTGTTCCCAGTTTAAACGCGCGCTCTGACGATATACCCGATTTAGTAAACCATTTTTTAAAGCTAAAAACTAAAATTGATAACACAAAGAGACCTAACTTTGACAACACTGCAATAGAAGCGCTGAAGAGCTACGCCTGGCCCGGCAACATACGTGAAGTTCGAAATGTAGTGGAACGCTCACTAATCTTTTTCCCTAATTCCAAGGTGAACGGAGATGACGTAAATAAATACCTAATCAACGTAGATAGTGGAGTAATAAATAGAACCGAAGAACAGGCGGAAATATGGTCCGAATTTGACGAATTAGGATTAAAAGAATTTGAGGACGATCAAGAACCTCAAACCACCAGTCCTCCAAAACCTGAAGATTTTGCGAAATGGTTTGAAACCAATAATTCAGTGGATCTTAGAGCTTTACTCAGAGATATAGAAATCGTTTTCATAGAGACAGCGCTTGATAGAAATAGTGGCAATACAAGCGAGGCTGCAAAAGATCTTAAATTATTGCGCACAACCCTTATTGAAAAAGTAAAAAAATATAGTCTCTAAACTATTTTTGTTTTTTCCAAGCTTCAATGAAATTTTCTAAAAGCGTTTTTGTGCTGTTAAATTGCGTCATTGATTGTTCCATTTTACCAAATTGTTCAGTATACTTACTGTTGATTAGTTTTTCGCGCTCTTCCAGCTTTTTCAGCCTTTCTTCAATATCCGTGCTTCGCGTTTTATAGGTCTCTTCTGAATTTCTCAGAGGAGA
>JAQWIK010000048.1 GCA_029248915.1 Paracoccaceae bacterium
CATATTTTTTCCCTTAAGGCGCACACGGCCAGCAGCAAAATCGATCTCTGCCTGCGACGGGTCTACCTTTGTGACATACTCACTTTCGATATCATTCTTAATTCGCCGCGCATAACTATAACTAGTGTAATTGTCCCAATCAAAATCATCATCGTAAAAACGTCGATTTTTATAAAATAGGCGCTTAAGCATTGGTGAAATACACTCCTTTTGTAATTGAGGTTTCTGCATCAAAAGAGATCTAATTACAAGAGTTAGCTAGCTTTTCCACGGTCGGCTACCCTACTACTTCAGTTAACATGGAATGTTAACATAATGTGTTCGCGGACATTTGGACAAATCGCGTTCAGTACTTCCGTAGCAATTTCAGAATGTTGCATGATCACAATTATACATTTACAAAAACATTTATACTTTTTAAATGGTTGATCTGTAAATTTCTATTGTTATTGCGTTATTTTCATACATTAGAGGGAAAGTGGTGGGTGATGAGAGACTCGAACTCCCGACATCTTCGGTGTAAACGAAGCGCTCTACCAACTGAGCTAATCACCCGACCTGCACTGTCTACTTAAACCAGTTATTTTAAGCAAGAGTATTTGTGCAACTTTCTATCAACAGATACTAATGTTTGGTTCTTTGGCCTTCATTTTGATCCTTGAGGGTTTTTGCAGCGGCAGCTTCTTCGGCGGCCTCATCCCACTCAATTGGTATTGGGGTTTCCGTAAGAGCAATTTTCAAAACTTCTGAAACATTTTTTACAGCAATAATTTCCAAAGAAGACTTTACATTTTCTGGTATGTCCACTAGATCTTTTTCGTTTTCTTCTGGAATAAGTACCGTTTTTATCCCACCTCTAAGGGCAGCAAGTAGTTTTTCCTTAAGACCACCTATTGGAAGAGCATTACCACGCAAAGTAACTTCACCTGTCATTGCTAAATCTTTTCTTATGGGGATGCCGGTTAATACCGACACAATCGATGTAACCATTGCTAGCCCAGCACTCGGTCCGTCTTTTGGCGTAGCTCCCTCTGGAACATGAACGTGAATATCAGTTTTATCAAATTTGGGAGGTTTAATGCCAACTTCTGTACTGATAGATCGAACATATGAATTTGCTGCGTCAATGCTTTCTTTCATGACATCGCCAAGTTTTCCAGTAGTTTTCATTCTACCTTTTCCGGGTAATTTAAGTGCTTCGATATGCAACAAATCACCACCAACCGAAGTCCACGCCAATCCTGTCACAACACCTATTTGGTCGTCTTGTTCAGCCAAGCCAAATCTAAATTTTTTAACACCAAGGAAATCACCTAAGTTATCCATCGTAACTTTAATATGTTTTTCTTCATCTTTGACGATTTTAGTAACAGACTTCCTCGATAATTTTGCAATCTCACGCTCTAGATTTCTTACGCCTGCTTCTCGAGTGTAGTAACGAACAATACCTGTTAACGCACTGTCGGTTAATTCAAATTCCCCTTTTCTCAAGCCGTGGTTTTTGATTGCTTTGTCGACAAGGTGTCTTTTTGCGATTTCAATTTTTTCATCTTCTGTGTAGCCGGCCAGTGGGATGATCTCCATTCTGTCTAATAGAGGGGCAGGCATGTTATAACTATTAGCCGTAGTTATAAACATCACATTTGATAGATCGTACTCAACTTCTAAATAGTGATCCGTGAATGTACTATTTTGCTCTGGATCAAGAACTTCAAGCATCGCACTAGCTGGATCCCCTCGGAAATCTTGACCCATCTTATCAATTTCATCAAGCAAAATTAAAGGGTTAGTAGTTTTTGCTTTTTTAAGTGCTTGAACGATTTTCCCTGGCATCGAGCCAATATACGTTCTTCTGTGTCCTCTAATCTCACTCTCATCTCTCACACCTCCAAGCGAAATTCTTATAAACTCGCGGCCAGTTGCTTTTGCTACTGATTTACCAAGTGATGTTTTGCCAACCCCTGGTGGGCCAACGAGGCACATAATAGGACCTTTTAGTTTGGAGCTGCGCTTTTGCACTGCGAGATATTCAACAATTCTTTCTTTTACTTTTTCGAGGCTATAATGATCTTCATCTAAAACCTTTTGAGCTTTATTAAGGTCTTTTTTGACTCTGGATTTAGTTCCCCATGGAATCGAAAGCAGCCAATCAAGGTAATTCCTCACGACAGTTGCTTCTGCGGACATAGGACTCATATTTTTGAGTTTCTTGATCTCTGCGTCTGCTTTCTCGCGGGCTTCTGCAGTGAATTTTGTATTGTTTATACGTTCTTCAAGCTCAGCGGCTTCATTTTGACCATCTTCGCCGTCCCCAAGTTCTTTTTGAATAGCCTTCATTTGTTCGTTAAGATAATATTCTCTTTGAGTACGTTCCATTTGCGACTTTACGCGGGTTTTAATTTTCTTCTCAACTTTTAAAACACCCATCTCACCCTGCATAAGGGCAAAAACTTTCTCTAGCCGTTCACTAACAGATAGTGTCTCCAGAAGATCTTGCTTTTGGTCGACCTCTATCCCAAGATGACCAGACACCAAATCTGATAATTTTGCTGGATCGCTGGTATCGGCAATTGTTGTTATAGCATCGTCTGGAATATTTTTCTTTACTTTTGCATACCGGTCAAACTCTTGAGATACAGTTTTCACAAGAGCTAAATTAGCCTTTTCGTCCCCAAGTGTTTCCTCAATTTCTTCGCACTGTGCTTCAAAAAATGATTTATTTTCCAGAAAATTGGTTATCAAAACTCTAGTTTGACCTTCAACTAAAACCTTCACTGTTCCGTCTGGTAATTTTAGAAGTTGGAGAACATTAGCGAGTACCCCAGTTTTAAAAATGCTATCTTCAGTTGGTTGATCTTCGGATGGATCTATTTGACTGGATAACAAAATTTGTTTGTTATCTTTCATAACTTCTTCGAGTGCTTTAACTGACTTTTCCCTACCTACAAATAATGGGACAATCATATGTGGAAAAACAACAATGTCTCTCAATGGAAGAACTGGGAAAGTTGTGTTTTCTTCATCTAGCATGCTCAGGCCTCTTTGGTTGTAGACGTTTTGTACGATTAAATATTATCTTTTCCTGTGATTATATCTGGTTCTCTGTAGACTATTTTTCAAGCCCATCACACAACTTAATTTTTAAATTTAGCAGAGAATATAGCAAATATACTTTGTTTATTAAAAGTTGGTAAAAAAATAACAAATATTTTCACTTAGACTCCTTGACGATTGTATGCCCCAAGTTTAAACCGCTAGCTACGCCTTGTGCGAAGCGCGGTTGTAGCTCAGCTGGTTAGAGTACCGGCCTGTCACGCCGGGGGTCGCGGGTTCGAGCCCCGTCAACCGCGCCATTAAATTCAATTCAATTAAATTTTATTTCGATATATTGTTTTTTCTTTTGCTTTAAAGCGAAAAAATTGGGTTTGTTGCAGCAAAAGAAAATGATAGAAATACTCCATGGGTAAGGCCAACTCCTAAATATCCTATTTTTTTTCTCTGATGTTTTCCGATATAGCCAAATACAACAAAATAAAGAATGTAAATTAGGACGGTTGTGAACATTAAGCCATATTCTTTTGGAAATAATATTAAAAGAATTGCGAACCCAATCACCGGTAAGCTTCGTAACACCAGGGCAACCCAAATCGATGAAGTAACTATTAATTTTTCAATGATCAAACAAAATAAAGTAATTGGCAAAATTAATGTTATAAATGCAGATATTCGATTTTCGGACAAAGTAAATGAGCCGATATAGCGATTTATTAAGAAGCATAATACTCCAAAACACAAAATAATTTTCAACCAAGCTAGAAGGTCAATTTTGAGTTTTGTTATTTGATAATCAAAAGAAAATAAATAAGCAAAAAGTCCGATTAATCCAAAATAAATTGCAATCCGTTCAAAACCGTAAATCGTTAGAAAGTTTATTTCAATAAATCCTGCTGAGAGGGAAAAAACTGTGGCTAAAAATAATCCGCGCAAAGCTCTTTTATGTCCTAAATTTAATATTTCTTGTTCGGCTAAATTGATATTCAAACGCGACATTCCAAAAACAATCATAGTCAGGCTTAGGATAATCCATCCAATTTGAGTTTTCCAAAAAGGGCGGTTATAATTTTCCAGTTTTAACCAATCGATAATAATTCTGGTGGTTTTTGGTGCATAAACAACACTGACGTGGCCGGTGTTCTCTATATAAGAAGCCTTTCTCCTGATTTTCTCTTTCGTGTATTCCATATTTTCCTTCGCCGCAGGTTCAATATTTTTTACCATCTGTAAAGCATGCGACCTTAAATGATTTTCAAACTGCCCAGATATTAACAAAAGGTCTTTTGGAAAATTCTGTGTTATTCCAGTTGAATATGGAGATACAGCGATAACAGACTTAATTCTTTTATCATCACTTGCTCTGATTACGATATCTGAGGCCATCGAGTGTCCAACTAAAAAAATACTAATTTCATTACCAAATTTCTCATAAATAAAGTCTACAATGTCTGATAATTGAACAACTAGTTGCTGGGTAGTACCTGTAATTTCTGCTGGTCGATTTAAAAGCTTGTTCTGGTTTGAACCATGGCCGATAAAATCGAACAACACTGCATTACTACCCGCGTTGGCAATATCGTAGGCTAGTTGCCTCATCATTTCTTTAGAGCCAGCAAAACCGTGGCTGATAATTGTAAACTTTTTTGACGGGCTAACACTTTCAATAATTTCAATACTGCTATCAGAATTATTTAAAATGTAGCTTCCGTAAGAACGTCGGTCTAATTCGACTAGAAATAAACTGAATAATCCGATTATAATCCAAAGTTTTGGAAGCCTAAAAGTTTTTAATAAAAAAATTAACACGCTGACCTTTTGGAAACCACTTTTTATTTTAAGATAGTTTTCTTACAACTTTATCCAATTGAATTTAGTTTCGAGCTCCATCGACCGCGCCATTAAACTGGCACTACTTAAAAAGTGTAATTTAACCCACTAGCGTGACAGTAAGTCAAAAATAATTACAAGCCAGGCCACACCGGTTGCGATTGCAGTAATAGCTACAGCTGCACTACCAGCATCTTTTGCATGTTTTGCTGCTGGTCTTTGTTCAGTACTTATATCGTCTACAACGCGCTCTATAGCTGTATTGATACATTCAGCTGCTAATATCAAAATACCGCCA
Organism: Paracoccaceae bacterium; assembly: GCA_029248915.1. Lineage (GTDB taxonomy): Bacteria > Pseudomonadota > Alphaproteobacteria > Rhodobacterales > Rhodobacteraceae > Salinivivens. Next base: position 5,180 of record JAQWIK010000048.1, read on the forward strand.
GCTAGTATCATGGCCTGTTGAGTAAAAGTTATAGGTAAGAAAAAAGTTAACGAACCAGAAATAATATTTGCGATTATCCACTGCCATAAGCTTCCTTCGGTTTTTGCTACATGGTAAAAACCAAACCACGACCAGACAGCTCTATTTTTTATTTTGATGAGTTCTTGTAGTATTAATCGCATGAAAATTTTACTTTTAAATGCTAAATTTTGTATAATTTATTCTGCAGGTTCTGGAACTTTTTCGGCATCAATTTCTTTTGCTCGTTTTTCGACAAGATCTACAATGTGGTCGACCATAGCATCATTTCCAATGCGGTGATCTTGTTTTCCAGCCCAATAAACCATACCATTTCCAGCTCCACCCCCGGTAAATCCAATGTCTGTCATGAGAGCCTCTCCAGGACCGTTAACGACGCATCCTATTATTGATAGGCTCATTGGTGTTTTGACGTGAGCAAGTCGGTCCTCTAAGATTTTAACAGTTTCGATAACGTTAAAGCCTTGCCTAGCACAGGACGGACAGGAGATAATATTTACGCCCCTGTGCCGTAGCCCAAGAGATTTCAATATATCGTACCCAACTTTCACTTCTTCTACAGGGTCGGCTGACAGAGAAACTCTTATAGTATCACCTATACCTAACCAGAGAAGGCTACCTAACCCAATTGATGACTTTATAGTTCCGCTCATCAAACCACCTGCTTCAGTAATCCCCAGATGTAATGGCGCATCGGTAGCGTCCGCGAGGGCCTGGTAAGCTGCCGCAGATAAAAATACATCAGAGGCTTTTACACTTATTTTAAATTCGTGGAAATCATTGTCTTCTAAAATTTTTATATGGTCCAACCCGCTTTCCACCATTGCTTCAGGACAAGGCTCGCCATATTTTTCAAGTAAGTTTTTCTCTAAAGACCCAGCATTCACACCAATACGCATAGAGCAATTATTGTCTTTTGCCGCCCGGATGACTTCTTTTACCCTTTCTTCAGTCCCAATGTTCCCAGGGTTTATCCTCAAGCATGCTGCGCCCGCTTCTGCAGCCTCTATGCCTCTTTTGTAATGGAAGTGAATATCAGCAATGATTGGAACTGGGCTTTCCTTCACAATCTCTCTTAGTGCTTTACTACTCTCAATATCGGGCACTGAGATCCGAACGAGATCCGCTCCGGCCTCAGAGGCTGCAACTACTTGTTCAATTGTACTTTTTACGTCTGTGGTTAGCGTGTTGGTCATTGTTTGGACTGCTATAGGAGAGTCACCACCAATAGGAACACTGCCAACATTTATTTGTCGTGATTTACGCCGATAGATATTTCGCCAGGGCCTAATATGGTTTTCAGACATTTTTCTACCGTTCTTAAAACATTTATATTCCACTTGTTTTATGAACGATAAATAGTCTTTTAGTCCAGTTTAAACTTCTGTAAACTTGGAAAATTTCCTTCAGAAATTAATTCCGCAATCAATTTTTTGTTTGAAAGTTCAGGCGTTTGCAGAGTTGAAGCAATATTAGTAGCAGAAAGTTCAACATTTTTTCTTACTGAGGTGCCGCTTCCTACTGGTCCGAAAAGCTCACCGTTTACAGAGAAATAAACATAACCAGACATTCCTGCTCTTAGCTTTGGTGGAATTTCCAATTGGGGTAATACAAATTCTTCTCCAGGAAGCATTATATTTTCATAGATTACTGTGCCGTCTGCAGCAGTAATTTGAACCCATGCGTTTTCGGCCACTAAAACGGCGATAGACGGGGGTAGCTCTTGCACAACTTGTATAGATGTCTCTTCAAGATCCTTATTCAGCAATTTTTCCGTAATGCCTGTTTCCGAACCATTGGTTACTATCTCAGAGATGTTTAACTTTTCTTCTATATCGAAATTATTTGAAAAAGACGGGTCTAGGGTGGATATAGGGGCATCTCTGGCAGTAAGAACTGGCACTTCTAAGGCTTGCGGCCGATATAGTCTATCTAGTTGTTCGCTTGTTGCTAAATTTGTTTTTAAGCTATCAATGTTTTCTTCTCTAAGGATAACAGAACTTATTTCACTCAAAACTATTGGGCTTGCTTCAGAAGGTGATATTTCAACTGTTTGAATCTGATTAAAAAGCGTTAGACCACCATAACCAATACCGCAAACGACACAAATTAAGGCTGCTAATGATCCAATCGCCCCTGGTTCAATTTTATCAAAAGTATTTGCAGAGCTATCCAAAATAGCTGTCGGGGATTTTCTAAACAGTTCTTCGCCATCAATAAAATTTTCAGATGGTAACAAAACAGAGTTTGAGTTCGCTTTAATTGATGACGCTTTGTCCGACATGCCATGAACAGTAGCGAAACCACTTTCCGAACAAAATTTGGTAAAAACTTCGTCAGGCTCTAAATTTAAATATCTTGCGTAAGAGCGGACATAGCCAGCAACAAAACCAGGTGTATCAAATGCAAGAGGGTCACAATTTTCTATAGCAGAAATATAGCAAGCCTTTATTTTCAGTTCGTTTTGAACCTCTAAGAGAGACTTTCCTAAAGTTGCTCGCTCACCACGTAAAGTGTCTCCGAGTTTTAACTCAAAGTCATCGAAACCTTTTGGCCTACTTTTCTTTTCCGTCTGGCTATTATAAGCCAGTTTATATTTTGTCATACTAAATGTACCCCAAGCGCCTTAACCCCAGCCGAAAACAATAAGCGAATCGTTTCCGTAGCACTTAACCTATTGTTTATCACAATAAACTTGTTTTTGCACTTACATGAAATTTATGCGCTCAGCTCGGCGCGATTTAGCGCACAATGAGACCATAAATAATCCATTGATTTTACCAAGTGATTAATTTCGTTGGGGCCATGCAAAGGGGAAGGTGTGAAACGAAGACGCTCGGTGCCTCTTGGAACTGTTGGGTAGTTAATTGGCTGGACGTATATATCAAAATCTGAAAGCAGCATGTCAGAAAGTTTTTTTGTATGAATGGGGTTACCTACTACAACTGGAATTATATGGCTTCCATGATCAATTATAGGAAGACCAACCGCCTTCAACCTAGCCTTCAATATATTTGATTGTAATTGATGCTGATCTCTTAGCATCTGATTTGTTTTCAAGTGTACCACAGATGCTAACCCACCAGCTGCTATTGCAGGCGGCAACGATGTTGTAAATATAAAGCCGGGTGAATAAGACCTTAGGACGTCGCATATTCTTTCAGATGAAGCAATATACCCCCCCATTACTCCATAAGCTTTCGCTAGCGTTCCATTAACAATATCAATACGCGATAATAAGTTATCTCTTTCAGCTACTCCACCTCCGGTATCACCATACATCCCCACAGCATGCACCTCATCAATGTAAGTTAATGCTGAAAATTCCTCGGCTAATTCACATATCTTTTCAATTGGCGCAAAATCACCGTCCATTGAGTAAATTGATTCAAAGGCTATCAGTTTTGGAGCATTCTCATCATCTGCCTCCAATAGTTTACGTAAGTGCGCAATATCGTTGTGTCGAAATATTCTTCTTTCTCCCCCGTTTCTTCTTATGCCCTCAATCATAGACGCATGGTTCAATTCGTCGGAATAAACAATTAAACCGGGCAAAAGTTTTGGAAGAGTTGATAGGGCTGAATCATTAGCCACATAAGCACTCGTAAAAAGAAGAGCTGCTTCTTTACAATGCAAAGCTGCCAGCTCGTTTTCAAGTTTCTTATGATAAACCGTAGTTCCGGATATATTCCTTGTACCCCCAGAACCAGCCCCAGCATTTTGAAGCGCATCCTGCATTGCTTCTAAGACAATTTTATTCTGCCCCATACCCAGATAGTCATTTCCGCACCAAACTGTTACAGACTTCTCTTCTTTTACTTCTGTTATCCATCGTGCATTGGGAAAATTACCCCTAGCTCGCTCAATTTCGATGAAAGTGCGGTACCTACCTTCGGAATGTAGTCGACCTAAAGCTTCACCGAGCTTATTTTCGTAAAATTCTTTATTTATTTTTATTGTCATTAGACATTTTCTTTATTGACATAAATGCGACATCACTACGATTTGTTTGCAACCTGTAACAATAACAATTCCTCTTGTTTGTATGGCGTTTCAAGTCTAGGCTAACTTTCTAGTAAAAGACATTTAGACGTAATTATGAGGGTTTCAATAGATGCTAGATGCCACTTTGTCGCGCATAGATAATGAAATGGAACAAAATCTTAAAAGATTGTTTGATTTCCTAAAAATAAAATCAATATCTACGGATCCAAATTTCAAAAAAGATTGCGCCGAGGCTGCAGATTGGTTGGTTCAAGATCTCCGGTCTTTTGGAGTAATGGCACAAAAATATGAAACTGGCGGGCATCCCATTGTTCAAGGGTGTTTAGGACCCAATACGGGACTTCATGTTCTTTTTTACGGACATTACGATGTACAACCTGTGGATCCTCTAGAATTATGGGACCGTAATCCTTTTGAACCAGTGATCGAGGAATTGTCTAGCGGACCTGTAATACGCGGTCGTGGGTCATCAGATGATAAAGGCCAGCTGATGACTTTTGTCGAAGCTTGTAGGGCCTGGGTTGCTCAAAATGGAGTTCTTCCATTTAAAGTTACATTTTTCTTTGAAGGTGAGGAAGAAAGTGGATCTCCTTCTCTAATTCCATTCATGAAAAAACACAAAAATGAAATATCTTCAGACATTGTCCTAATTTGTGATACCGGTTTATTTGAAAGTAGGGTTCCTTCAATAGTGACTAGATTGAGAGGTATACTGAAAGAAGAAATTACTATCTCTGGACCTGATAAAGATCTTCACTCTGGTATGTATGGTGGTATTTCTACTAACCCAGCAAAGGTTCTAGCAAATGTTTTATCCGCGCTGCACGACAACGATAATGCTGTAGCAATACCCAATTTTTATGATGGGGTGCCTGAATTAACTGAAAATATTGAGGATCAGTGGCGCAGTTTAAATTTTAACCATAATCAATTCCTCGGTGAAGTTGGTTTGTCGGCACCAGCTGGAGAGCTGGGTCGGTCTCCACTTGAGATGTTATGGTCAAGACCAACTTGTGAAATTAATGGTATCAAGTCTGGTTATATAAATGAGGGATTTAAAACGGTTTTGCCATCTCAAGCTACAGCAAAAATAAGTTTTCGATTGGTTGGAAACCAAGATCCTGTGAAAATCCGTAAAAGTTTTCGTAATATGGTTCAAAATCTTTTACCGGCTGACTGTCGAGTTTCCTTTGAAGAGCATGAGGCTTCAAAAGCCAGTCAAATGGACACCTCAGCTCCAGAGTTTGAGATAGCAAGAGAGGCGATTTCTCAGGAGTGGGAAATTGAAGCTGCGTTTATTGGTTGTGGTGGGTCCATCCCTATTGCTGGCTACTTTCAGCAGATCACCGGTGTGGATCCGATGCTTATAGGCTTTGCGAAAGATGATGACCAAATTCACAGCCCAAATGAGAAATATGATCTTGAAAGTTTTCAAAAGGGTATCAGGGCTTGGGTACGAGTTATAAATTCTTTTGCTGGGTTACAAAATGTTTAATGATTTTGAAATGGCTAAAGCCAAAGTAAATGGTGTCGAAATTAATTATCGGATCAGGAATAGTCATAAAACTTCTGAAAATGCGATTTTGTTTCTTCATGGATTTCCGCAAACTCATATAATGTGGTCAGGGATTGCAGATAATTTCCCCGAGGATTATCCAGTCATCTGTCCCGATTTGCGTGGATATGGTAATTCGGAAAAACCTAGCGGTGTTGAAAATTTCAGTTTCAGAAAAATGGCTGAGGACCAATTTCAACTGATGCTTCACTTAGGTTTTGAAAAGTTTCATATTGTGGGTCACGATCGAGGAGGGCGCGTGGCTCACAGAATGGCACTCGATGTAACAGATAAAATAAAAAGTATAACATTGATGGACATTGTTCCAACTAAACTTTTGCTTTCTGAGTTAACGACGCAGGTTGCCCAAAGTTATTATCATTGGCTATTTCTGGCGCAGCCATCACCATTTCCAGAAAAATTGATTTCTGCCGATCCAAATTATTTTTATGAATCCTGTCTTTTAGGCTGGGGTTCCACAAATCTAGATAACTTTGATTTAGAGAAACTTAAACACTACAGAAAATCTTGGAATAACGTCGATACAATTCGTGCGATGTGTGACGATTATAGAGCCGCAATACAGTTCGATTGGGCCTTTGACAACGAAGATGATAACCGTTGTCTCGACATTCCAGCTTGTGTGATGTGGGGGGAAACCGGAGCTATGGCCAAACACTTTGATGTCCCCTTAACTTGGGAAAATAAATTCTTAAATATCCATAAAAAGCCAATGCATGGAGGGCACTTTTTCCCTGATCAATATCCAGAAGAAACTAAAAGTGAGCTAGTCTCTTTTATTAGCAACAATACTGATTAAAGTATCAAAAGGAACATAACCTCTAATTAACTCGTCGTTCATAATAAAAGTTGGAGTGCCGCTTATTTTTAACTGTTCAGCGAGGGCACGAGTGTAGGCAATCATTCCATCCACCTCATTGCTTTTCATTGCGTTTTGGACAAGCTCTGTATTTAGATTTAAATTGTTTAAAATTTTATCGAAGGCTCTTTCATTTGGTGGAGCTTTCATTTTGATTAATATGTCATGAACTGTCTTATAGATTTCATCGCCATGTGCGATTTTCACGGCCAAAGCAAATTTAGATAACTTAAGCGAGTCTTCACCCAGTATAGGAAATTCTTTTATTACAAAGCGAATATTTCCGTCGTTATTGAGGAGTTTTTCCACTTCTTTGTGAGCTTTCTTACAATAACCGCATCTGTAATCAACGAATTCAACCAATGTTATATCCCCATTTGGATTTCCACCTGTAAACGAAAAACCATCTTCAAAGATGGCTTGTTTATTCTTTTTTACTAACTCATAGTCAGATTGGACTGCTGCTTGTTGCTCTTTTCTTCGCAACACTTCAACAGCCTCCATAATGATTTCAGGATTTTCCAGAAGATATAGTCGAATTTCTTCTTGCAATAGCGTTCGCTCGGATGCGCTCATTTTAGAAAGGTCCAACGCAAATGATTGAGTTGCAAGTAAAAATATAAACGAAATAACTATTCTAAACATTGTTTGGGCCTACTTCTTAAGCTACCACAGGTGTGGCTATTACAGATTGCATTTTCTTTGAAATGATAAATATATTTTTCATCTACTTTCCAAAGGACTAAATCAATTTTTAAATAGTGCAACCTGCTAAATTAGATTAAAAATGTAAGATGGAAATTTGTTATAACCTTTACCTACAGTTAAAGTAGATTTATCGTGGCATGCCTAGATCTAAGAAAAATAAGAAAGTGATCGTGTGAAATACTCAATGAGAGGAAACGTTGATCCATTTATTGTCATGGATATTATGGAAAATGCCAGAAAAGCTGAAGAAACTGGTCGGAAAATTATACATATGGAGGTTGGTCAGCCTAGCACGGCCGCGCCATCTGATGCCTTAGAGCGAACATCTCATATAATTAAAAGCAACCCTCTCGGATATACAGTTGCACTAGGCTTGCCAGAATTAAGGAAAAAAATCTCTGATTTATATGGCCGTTGGTATAATTTAGATTTGGATCCTGCGCGTGTAATTGTAACTTCAGGTTCTTCCGGCGCTTTTATCTTATCTTTTACCGCTCTTTTTGAGGAAGGTGCGAGAGTGGGTATAGGTGCTCCTGGTTACCCAAGTTATCGGCAAATTCTGAAATCTCTTGGAATTTTTCCAGTTGATATTATGACAAATTTTGAAAATAAATTTCAACCTACGACAAATGATGTTGTGTCTCAAAATTTAGATGGATTACTTGTCGCGTCACCTTCAAACCCCACTGGCACTATGCTGAATAAGGATGAGCTCACAGCTTTAATCGACACATCTCATTCTATTGGTGCAAATTTTATAAGTGATGAAATATATCATGGAATACAGTACGAAAAAAAAGCTGTTTCAGCTTTAGAAGTTACCGATGAGTGCTATGTGATTAATTCTTTTTCGAAATTTTTTTCGATGACGGGATGGCGTGTTGGTTGGATGGTAGTTCCCGAGGATCATATTAGAATCGTAGAGCGCCTAGCTCAAAATTTATTTATATGCTCCCCACACGTTTCTCAGGTTGCGGCGTTAGAGGCTATGTCTTGTGAAGACGAACTGTCTCAAAATTTAAATATTTATCGCAAAAACCGTCAAATTATCATGGATGGATTGCAACAGATAGGTTTTGAAAACTTTGCTCCCCCAGACGGAGCTTTTTATTTCTATATTGATATATCTAAATACTGTGATGACAGTTTATCTTTTTGCAATGACATTTTAGATGAAGTTGGAGTGGCTATAACCCCAGGCGTAGATTTTGACCCAAAGAGGGGAAAAACAACCATTAGAATTTCCTACGCTAGATCGACTGAAGAAATAGTTGAAGGTATGAGTAGGCTGGGCGATTTTATGCGAAAACGAGGATATTTTTGATAAAATTGTTTTACACTCTGTTTTTCTTGGTTTTATCTAGTTCTTCAGTATCTGGGGTCGGTTTGGCCAGACTAATCCAAGAAGAATCTTTTGCCAAAGACAGACTTTTTGGTGGCTTAGAAATAAATCTTAAATTAAGTCAGGGCGTTCCTTATAAAATGAATTTTTTGGAAAAACCATTAAGTCTAATCATTGACTTTAATGTGCTAAGTTTTGATGGTAACGACCTGCAAAAACTCAACCGTAGTAAAAATATAAAATTAATAAAGTTTGAAAAACTAAACTCAAAATGGTCACGGCTCTCAATTCAATTTCGAGATTATTGGAATATAGAGAATACCGAAATGAGGATTGATCCTAACGATAGTAGTGCGGTTATTTCAATTTTATTAAATTCTGTAACTGAGGATGATTTCAAATCAAAAAATGTAAATGCTGGTAAACTATTGCAAAGTGATGATTTGGGAACAAAAGAAATTACTTCAGCTACAAATAATAGCGAATTTATAGTTGTTTTGGATCCTGGGCACGGAGGAAAAGATCCTGGTGCGGAGGCTGGGGGATATCGTGAATCAAATCTAATGTTGGAATTGGCTGCAGCGGTTGAAGAAAGTTTAGTTAGAAACACTGAATTTAAGGTAATTTTAACGAGAAAAGAAGATGTATTTCTGTCTCTTGAGGATCGAATAACAGTGGCGACACAATCCGGTGCAGATCTTTTTATTTCGCTGCACGCAGATGCTGTAATCGAAGGCGAGGCAAGTGGAACAACAGTTTATCTCTTAAGTGAAAATGCAACTGATAAAATGAGCGCACAGTTGGCCTCTAGGCATGATAGGTCAGAAATTTTGAGAGGTGTTGACCTTAGTGGATTAGATAGTCAGGTTACTTCTGTATTGATTGACATGGCAAGGCAAGAAACAAAGCCGCGAAATGAGGCTGTCGCTTCATTTATTCTCGAAGTTTTTAGAGAAAAAATTGCCGAACTGAGTTCACAACCCTTGAGATATGCAGCGTTCTCCGTTTTGAAATCTCCCGATATTCCATCTATTTTGATCGAGGCCGGGTTCATGTCCACTTCGTCTAATCTGAAAAATTTAACAACACCTAGTTGGCGAGGTGGATTTGCCGATGCACTCGCTGAAGCGATATCACGTTGGCAAATAAAAGATAAACAGGCGAAATTTTTGATGCGAGAATAATCGAGAAATCAGTCAAATTCAGACAAAATTTATACTGAGGGTTTTTGACCTTGAATAATTACTTTAATATGCTTCGAAAATCTTAGGGATAAAAATTGGTTAGACCATTAATAAATATTATTGGATCAGTTTTCACCATTTTGACTTTGGGTGCAATTGGAGTTGCTATTAGTATTGGAGGGGTCTTCTGGATATACGGACGCGATCTTCCAAGCCATGAGTCATTGTCTCAGTACAAACCCCCAACAATAAGTAGAATTTACTCTGTACAAGGGCAAATAATAGACGAATTTGCTCGAGAGCGCAGGCTTTTTACCCCTGCTGATGAAGTTCCAATTTCTATTAAAAATGCTTTTATATCTGCAGAGGATAAAAATTTTTACTCACATCCTGGATATGATTTAAGAGGAATCATTTCAGCTATTGTTGATGCAGTTCGTTCTGGTGGGCAGGTGGTGCGGGGAGCGTCAACTATCACCCAACAAGTTATGAAGAACTTTCTTTTAGATGGCTCCCGCCAAGCAGAGCGAAAAATTAAAGAAATAATATTAGCAACGCGTATCGAAAATACCTTACCTAAAAGTAAAATACTTGAACTTTATTTAAACGAAATATTCCTTGGACAGAATTCTTATGGTGTAACTGCTGCGGCTCAGACTTATTTTAACAAGACGTTGGATCAGTTGGCTCCGCACGAAGCGGCTTTTCTTGCAGCTTTACCAAAAGCTCCTTCCAAATTTCATCCAGTAAGAAGAAAGGATCGCTTACTGGAGAGAAGAAATTATGTTTTGCGCGAAATGTGGCAAAATGGTTACTTGAATGAAAAAGAATATAACACTGAGCTTCAAATGCCTTTGAAATCTGTGCAAAATGGTGATTTTGTCTCATTCAAGTCCTCTCTTCCTACACGAGACTATTTTACTGATGAGATCCGAAGACAGTTGAGTAGAAATTTTGGTGAGGAGGAGTTTTTTACTTCAGGTATGACGGTTAGAGCGACCCTTGACCCGGACATGCAGGGTGTTGCCGCCATAGCATTACAGCGAGCTCTAGAAGCATATGATAGAAAACAAGGAGCCTGGAGGGGTACAGGGTTAAAGCTAGGCGAAACTCAATTAAGAGATTGGAGAAAAGCCCTATCAGAACTTCCCATGTCTCGTAAAATCTTTCTAGATGGGCAATGGTTTCCGGCTGTTGTTCTTGGCTTTAAAGGTAAAAGTGCAATCATTGGGATAGAGTCAGTTTCAGATGATCCAAGAGGTCATTACATTTCTCATAAAGATATAACTTGGGCTCATAAGGAGACCAATGACAAAATGACCCCTGTTAAAGCAAAAAGGGCACAAGACATATTACAACTGGGTGACGCTATTTATGTAAGAGCACTGCTTAATGAAAATAATGAATTTGAGCGGTGGACACTCAGACAAATAAGTGAAGTTCAAGGAGCTTTTATGGCAATGGACGTCAATACAGGCCGCGTTCTTGCGATTCAAGGGGGTTTTGATTACGACCATTCTGTTTTTAACCGGGCTACACAAGCAGATCGCCAGCCTGGGTCAAGTTTTAAGCCCTTTGTCTATGCATCTGCTCTTGATAGTAAGTACACGCCCGCAACTGTGGTAATTGACGCTCCAATCGAATTTAATACTCCAGAAGGTCTTTGGAGGCCCAAGAATGCTTCAAGTAAGTTTTATGGCCCAACACCTCTTCGTACTGGGATTGAAAAATCCAGAAATTTAATGACTATTAGAGTTGCACAAGATGTGGGCATGAAAACAATTGCGGATTATGCCGAGCGTTTTGGTGTTTATACGAATATGCGACCATATCTGGCTAATTCTCTGGGCGCGGAGGAAACTACACTTTATAAGATGGTTGCTGCGTATGCGATGTTTGCAAATGGTGGAGAGAGAGTAGAGCCGACATTGGTTGATCGCATTCAAGATAGGTATGGAAAAACTGTTTATCGCCATGACTCCAGAGCATGTGAAGATTGTAAAAGAGATAAACTTGCACCTGGATTGGGTCCAGAAATTATTTCGGATAGAGAAAGAGTTATGGATGCAGTAACAGCCTATCAGCTTACATCCATGATGGAGGGTGTTGTAACTAGAGGTACAGCGTCCAGAACAGTAAAATTACCAGTACCTACGGCGGGAAAAACAGGGACCACTAACCAAGCTAAGGATGCGTGGTTTGTGGGATTTACTAGTAATATTGTTGCCGGTTGTTATATAGGTTTCGATATACCTGCTCCACTTGGCAGAGGGATAGGGGGCGGTAGTACTTGTGGCCCAGTATTTAATGAATTTATGCTTTCTGCCATTGAGAAATATGGTGGAGGGGCCTTTAAAGTACCGGAGGGTGGAAAATTTATTAACCTTCATCGCCTTACTGGTGATCGCTTAGACAAAAAAGCCGAAGGTGATTTTGTGGTGGCTGAATATTTCCGCGATGGAGAGGAACCAACATTTGGGGACGCTGTAAACGGCGGTTTTGCAATGGGAAGTAACATTGACCTTTTTTCTGAAGAAGACGAGCAGGTTATTCATACCACGAGTTCTAGCGGAGAAATTGTAACCTTTGGTGGTACAGCGAGCCTTGGTACGCTAACTTCCGGTGGCCTTTACTAGAAAAATTTTCAAAAGTTATTAGTGAATAAAGAGAAAAGAAAAAAGAGAAAATTATGAGAGCAGATATAGAGAATTTGGTTGCCTCAGTTGAAAAATCTTTGGAATTACTTCGTCAAAGAATGGACTGGGATACTGCTTCTCATCGTCTTGAAGAATTTAACGCTCTAGTTGAAGATCCAAATTTATGGGACAAGCCTGAACAAGCTCAGAAGTTGATGAGAGAGAGGCAAACATTAGTTGATGCTATGGAAGGGCATAATCAAATTAGGGATGATCTATCGTATAATATTGAAATGATTGAATTGGGTGAGCAGGAGGAAGACAGTGAAATTATTATTGAAGCTGAAAAAGCCATCAGTCTTTTAGCTGATAATGCTGCTTCGAAAGAGCTTGAGGCACTTCTGAATGGTGAGGCTGACGCAAACGATACGTTCTTAGAAATTCATGCGGGAGCTGGCGGTACAGAAAGTTGTGATTGGGCTGCTATGTTGGCTCGTATGTATATGCGGTGGGCTCAAAAAACAGGCTATACCATAGAGTTACAGTCTGAAACTGCCGGAGAAGAAGCTGGAATTAAGTCTGTGACTTACAAAATAAATGGTCATAATGCCTACGGTTGGTTAAAATCTGAGAGTGGGGTTCACAGGCTAGTGAGAATTTCTCCTTTTGATAGTTCTGCCAAACGGCACACTTCATTTTGTTCAATTTGGGTTTATCCAGTGGTTGACGATAATATCGATATTGAAGTTAACCCGTCAGACATTCGAATAGATACTTTTCGCTCCTCTGGGGCAGGTGGGCAGCACGTAAACACCACTGACTCTGCTGTTAGAATAACACATAATCCTACTGGAATTGTTGTGACCAGCTCAGAAAAATCTCAGCATCAAAACCGCGATATAGCAATGAAAGCTTTGAAATCGCGATTGTATCAATTAGAATTAGACCGCAGAACTGCTGCCGTTGTTGAGGCGCATGAAAATAAAGGTGATGCGGGGTGGGGAAATCAAATTCGATCCTATGTATTGCAACCCTACCAAATGGTCAAAGATCTTAGAACTGGGCATGAAACCTCAGATACAAAAGGTGTTTTGGACGGTGATTTGAATGATTTTATGGCTTCAACTTTAGCAATGAATGTTTCCGGTAAATCGAGAGCTGAGGCAATAGATGCAGATTAATTTCAACATATTTAATCCCGTTGTGAAGTAATAAACTTGAAAACCGAACAATCAATTACAGAGAATATTGAGTACAGGCTAGCGCAAATCAGGAAATGGAACCCTGTGGTGAATGCTATTGTTTCAATGCGAGATGAAAATGATATCCTCAACGAAGCACTCCTTAAAGAGAAGCAACCTAATAATAGTCGCGGCGCTCTTCATGGTGAAATCATTGCGGTAAAGGATCTGGCAAACGCAAAAGGTTTTCCAACAACTCAAGGGTCACCAATTTTTGCTAATAAAATTGCTATCCACGATGACCTAATTGTTGCTAGAATGCGCGCTGCCGGTGCTATTATAATTGGAAAAACAAATACACCAGAGCTTGGGTTGGGCAGTAATACCTTCAACTCAGTGTTCGGAATTACAAAAAATCCTTATAATTTAAGTAAATCAGCTGGAGGGTCCTCAGGTGGGGCAGCAGTTGCTTTAGCTTGTGATATGGTAAAATATGCTGATGGATCTGATATGATGGGTTCTCTGAGGAATCCAGCAGCTTGGAATAATGTTTATGGAATGCGGCCTACCTGGGGCTTAGTACCCAGTGAACCTATGGATGATTTATATTTGCATAAATTGTCCACAAGTGGGCCCATGGCCAAAGATCCGAATAATTTGGCAATTTTATTAAGGGTTCTTGCTGGAAAAGATAAGCGCCAACCTAACGGAGTTCCTTTTTTTGACATTAATGTTCCATTGAGGGCTCGTTCTTTAAAAAATAAACGAATAATATCTTTTATGCGCTGGGATCTACCCTTTGAAGATGAAACTAAAGACTTAACTGAGCAAGCATTAAAAAAATTTGAAGAACTTGGCGCTTTTGTAGAGGTTATTGATTTGCCTATGCCCATGGAAAAAGTTTGGGAAGCATGGATAACTTTAAGATCTTGGTCTATTTCGAACTCGCTTTCAGAGGAATTTCAAGACCCAATAAAACGTAAGTTGATGAAAAAACCTTTAATATGGGAAATAATGCGAGGACAGTCACTTAACATTGAAGAAATAGTAGAGGCCTCTAAGATACGAAGTGAATGGTTTAAGGAAATGGCGCTTTTACTTGGCAAATTTGATGCAGCCGTTTTGCCTTCAACGCAAGTACAGCCATTTAATATAGAAGAAGAATACCCAGAATTTATTTCTAATAAACGCATGGATACCTACCACAGATGGATGGAAGTAGTTGTTCCTGCGAGTTTAATAGGGCTTCCGGCAATTAACCTGCCAGCTGGTTTTTGCAAAAATAGATTACCATTCGGCATTCAATTAATTGGCAAACAGTTTTCTGACAATAACCTTTTAAATATAGCCGAAAGTTGGCATAGAGCTACATTATTACCAGAAAAGTACCCGCCTATTTTTGCAAACTAAAAGGATTGCATGAGGGTGCTAAGATAGATATCTGATATTTAGATATAAGGAGTTTTCCGTGGTTAGAGCTTTAGTATGCCCAGGACAAGGGGCTCAGAGTGTGGGAATGGGCAAATCCCTGGCTGAAGAATATTTGTCAGCCAAAGCTATTTTTGAAGAAGTTGATGAGGCATTAGGCGAAAAACTTTCAACCTTAATTTGGGAAGGCGATATTGAAGAATTGACCCTTACCCAAAATGCTCAACCAGCATTAATGGCGATGAGCTTGGCAGCACTAAGAGGATTAGAAAGTGAAGGTTTTAAAATCAATAGCTGTGCTTATTTAGCAGGACATTCACTAGGGGAATATTCAGCTCTGGCTATGAGCAACGCTATTTCTGTTTCGGATGCTGCAAGGCTACTTAGAGTAAGAGGACTAGCTATGCAGCAGGCTGTTCCCGTAGGCGTCGGTGCCATGGCCGCTATATTAGGTTTGGATTTTGTAACAGTACAATCTTTGGCCAGCGAAGCCCAAGCCAAAGGTGTGTGTCAGGCTGCAAATGATAATGATCCTTCACAGGTTGTCATATCGGGTGAAAAATCTGCTGTAGAATTGGCTATTGACCTAGCCAAAAATAGTGGAGCAAAAAGAGCTATTATGCTTCCTGTAAGTGCTCCCTTTCATTGTGAGTTGATGGCTCCTGCTGCTGAGAAGATGAGTGTTGAATTAGAAAATACTAAAATTGAGAAGCCGATCATTCCAATTGTATCTAATGTAAGCGCTCAAGCTATTTCTGATCCAGCCGAAATAAAAGAGCTTTTAGTTAGTCAAGTTACTGGCTCAGTTAGGTGGAGGGAGTCTATTTTATGGATGGCAAAAAATAGTGTGGATGAAATTTGGGAGATTGGATCAGGGAAAGCCTTGAGTGGAATGATTAGACGGATAGACAAAAACATAAGTCTCAAGAATATTTCTTCACCCGAAGATATTGGAACAGTCAATTTTTAAGTTAAAAGGTATTAGTTAATGTATGATCTTACAGGGAAAAAAGCGCTGATAACTGGTGCGTCAGGAGGAATAGGCGGGGAAATAGCGAAATTGCTCAATCAAGCGGGTGCCGAGATCGCAATTAGTGGAACCCGCTTAGAAAGTTTGAATAATTTAGCAGATACATTGGGCGATAGTACTCAAGTTTTTCCATGCAATTTGGGTGACCCTTCCGCCATCGAGAATCTTTTAAAAACTACTTCGGAACAGATGGGTGGGATAGATATTTTAGTCAATAACGCTGGTATCACGCGAGACAATCTGTTCATGCGGATGTCGGATGAAGAATGGCAGGACGTTTTGGACGTGAACTTAACGGCGACTAGAAAGCTTTGTAAAGGCTTTGTACGTGGCATGATGAAAAATCGTTGGGGACGTATAATAAATATTAGTTCAGTAGTGGGAACCACCGGCAATCCAGGCCAAGCCAACTATGCTGCTTCAAAGGCTGGAATGGTAGGTATGTCAAAATCACTAGCTTATGAAGTGGCAAGCAGGGGCATTACGGTTAATGTGATCGCACCAGGATTTATTGAAACGCCCATGACCGATAAATTAACCGACGATCAGAAAAGCAATATAATGCCACAAATCCCAGTGGGAAGAATGGGAACTGCAGCCGAAATAGCATCCGGCGCATTATATTTGGCAAGTACTGAAGCAAGCTACTTGACAGGAGTTACTCTTCACATCAACGGTGGCATGGTAATGATCTAAAATTGAAAATTTATGTTGTTAAAACAAAACTAAAAAATAAACGTTCTTTTTTTTGCAAAACATTTGCTAATTTAAATTCTTATGTTATAGCGCTCGTGAAAAGTTGATATATGGCTATTTTGTTAGTAATGCTGGTTTCAATCTTTGCGAAATATAACCGCCCACTAGGGCAAAAACCCTTTTATACATTAAGGGAAAATCGGGTTTAATCCCTGCAAAATGAGGAAGATACTATGAGCGATACCGCAGACCGCGTTAAGAAAATTGTTGTAGAGCATTTAGGTGTTGATGAAGATAAAGTTGTTGATAATGCTTCATTTATTGATGATTTAGGCGCAGATAGCTTGGATACGGTTGAGTTAGTAATGGCTTTCGAAGAAGAGTTTGGAATTGAAATACCGGACGATGCTGCGGAGAACATTCAAACGTTTGGAGACGCTGTAAAGTTCATTGGAGAGGCTGCTTAGTAAAATCTTTAAATAATGAAAGCCCTCGCATCCGCGAGGGTTTTTTATTTGCATCGCGATTTTATTTACAATACTTGCCCAACAGGTACCTTGCGCGCTAATAGCAAACAAAACTAACTGAAGAGGGTATAACATGCGTCGAGTAGTCATTACTGGTTTGGGAATGATATCGCCTCTAGCTAGCGGCGTAGAAGAAACCTGGTCACGCATTCTTAATGGAGAGTCCGGGGCAAATTTGATCACGCGTTTTGACGCCGAGCGCGTAGTAACGAAGTATGCTTGCGAAGTGCCCCTTGGAGACGGCCTAAATGGGACATTCAATGCTGATGATTGGATGGAGCCAAAAGAGCGTAGAAAAGTAGACGATTTCATATTGTATGGTATCGCTGCAGCTGAAATGGCTGTAAGGGATGCAAATTGGAAGCCCAGTGATCAAGAAAGTTTACTTCGTACTGGGGTGATGATTGGCTCAGGTATTGGAGGTTTAAACTCCATAGCAGAAACTGCAGTAATGATTAATGAGCGTGGGCCTAGAAGAATTTCACCGTTTTTTATACCAGGTGCGTTAATAAATTTGATATCGGGACAGGTTAGCATACGATTTGGTTTTAAAGGCCCTAATCACTCGGTAGTAACAGCCTGTTCAACAGGCGCCCATGCAATTGGCGATGCTGCAAGGCTTATTGCTGCTAATGATGCTGATGTAATGGTGGCTGGCGGGGCTGAGGCTGCTATCTCCGAAATAGGTATCGGCGGGTTCAACGCATGTAAAGCACTATCAACTAAAAGAGCTGATGATCCAACGAAGGCATCTAGACCATATGATGTGGATCGTGATGGATTTGTGATGGGTGAGGGGGCTGGTATTGTTGTTTTAGAAGAATATGAGCATGCAAAAAGCCGGGGAGCAAAAATCTATGCAGAAGTTGCAGGTTATGGATTATCTGGAGATGCTTTCCATATAACCGCGCCTTCTGAGGATGGCGAGGGTGGAGAAAGATCGATGCTTGTTGCATTGAAAAAAGCTAAAATCGAGCCTGGCCAAATTGATTATATAAACGCACATGGAACTTCAACAATGGCAGACGTAATTGAATTAGCAGCCGTTGAGCGAATGATGGGTGATAAGGCTAGTAAATTAACAATGTCATCTACCAAGTCGTCAACTGGTCATTTACTCGGTGCAGCTGGAGCAATAGAAGCTATTTTTACTACTTTGGCAATTCGAGATCAGGTTGCTCCACCAACAATTAATTTAGATAATCCCGCGATAGAAACACAAATTGATTTGGCAGCAAATCAAAGGGTATCAAAAGAAATTAATTTTGCGATTTCTAATTCTTTTGGTTTTGGAGGAACAAACGCCAGTTTGCTTTTGGCGAAAGTGTAAAATGTGGCGAAGTGCTGCTTCAAACATAATTTCTTTACTAGTTGCGGTATTGCTACTCGCAGGTGGTATAGGTATTACAGCAAAATCTTTATATAGTTCTGGCGGCCCTTTGGAAACAGCAATATGCGTTCGAATTCCGGTTGGTAGTTCATTTAGTGTAATTTCTGAGGAATTAGAAAAAAAAGGTGCACTACAATCAGCTTGGTTTTTTAGGGTTGGTGTCCGTTATCAGGACAAAGATACTGAGTTGAAAGCAGGCAGTTTTCTTATTCCGGCCTTTTCAACAATGGAAGAAATTTCAAATATAATAACTAAAGGTGGGGCAAACACCTGCGGCACAGAAATTATTTACGGCGTTGGTGTTGTTTCAACGAGCATCCGTGTTCGAGAGCTAAATCCTAAGACATCAAAACTAGAAGAAAAGTTTGTTTTTAAATCTGATCAAAAAAAGCCGCCGGCGTTTAGTTCATTTGTTAGTGATAAAAGTACTAGACGCAGAATAGTGATAGCTGAGGGAGCAACTTCTTGGCGAATAGTTCAGGCTCTTAATGAAATTACTTATCTCGCTGGGGATATAAAAGAAATTCCTCAAGAAGGTAGTTTGGCACCCAATAGTTACGAATTTGGTGAAAAAGATTCCAGGTCGACGATATTAAAGAGAATGTCAATAAAGCAAGACGGAATTTTACAGAAGGCTTGGCAGTCTAAATTGGATAATTTACCACTAAAGACGCCAGAAGAAGCACTGATTTTAGCCTCAATAATTGAAAAAAAGACTGGTATTCAAAGTGAACGGCAGATCATTGCGAGTGTATTTATCAATCGTCTTAGAAAAGGTATGCCTCTACAAACTGATCCGACTGTGATTTATGGAATAACTAAAGGTCAGAAAATATTGGGGCGCGGTTTGCGTCAAAGTGAGCTCCGCAAGGATACCCCTTGGAATACATATTTGAGAGGTGGGTTACCTCCAACCCCTATTGCAAACCCGGGTGAAGAAAGTATTTTTGCTGCTTTGAATCCGGAAAATACCGACTTCATATTTTTTGTTGCTGATGGGACTGGCGGTCATGCATTTGCTACAAATTTAAGAGATCACAATAAAAATGTTGCCAACTGGAGAGCCATTGAAAACAATAAAAAAAATTGATTATTTTCATGAGGCATTGACGTAATTGTTGAGAATTCAACAATTTAGACTATATTTAAAGGATTAGTTAAAAAGGTTTGTTGATGGAAAATCTAAAAAATAGATATGTACAGATTGATCCTGTTTGGGATAGGCTCCGTAGTGAGGCAACGGAAGCTATCATAGCAGACCCCGCGATAGGCGGATTTATTCATACTAGTATTCTTCAACATTCAAGCTTTGAGAGGGCTTTAGCCCATCGCATTGCTTCAAAGCTCGCATCGGATGAAATTTCCCAGCAAACTCTTCGAGACATCTGTAATGAGGCGATTTCTGATGATCCTGAGGTAGCCAATGCTGCAAGAGCTGATGTTATGGCGGTAGTTGATAGGGACCCAGCCTGTAATAGATACATGCACCCACTTTTGTATTTTAAGGGCTTTCTGGCGGTCCAATCGTACCGGGTTTCAAATTGGCTTTGGGTAAATGATAAAAAAGATATGGCGTATTTTTTTCAAATGAGAACGTCAGAAGTTTTTGGGATAGATATTCACCCAGCCGCAAAAATTGGAAAAGGTTTAATGATAGATCATGCGCATTCTATCGTTATTGGTGAAACATCAGTTGTTGGCGATAATGTTTCCATGCTCCACTCCGTTACTCTTGGTGGAACGGGTAAGGAAGATGAGAACCGGCATCCAAATATAGGTGATGGGGTATTGATAGGCGCAGGGGCAAAGGTGCTTGGTAATATTAAAATTGGAAGTTGCTGTCGTATTGCAGCAGGCTCGGTTGTATTGCAGGAGATACCTCCCAAGAAAACGGTTGCTGGTGTTCCAGCCAGAATAGTTGGTGAAGCTGGTTGTAGTACTCCCTCAATCAAAATGGATCAGATACTCTCTTCGGACTAATAGTTAAGTCAGCATGAGTACTGGATCTCCAAGATATTTAGAAATACTTTGAAGAAGTTCTGCACCTAAAGCCCCGTCAATTACACGGTGATCAGCAGAAAGTGTCAGCGACATAACGTTAGCAACCGTTATCGTTTCGTTTTCATTTACCACAGGTTTTTTAACTCCTCTGCCAACTGCTAGTATAGCCCCATGAGGCGGATTTATAACTGCGTCAAAATTATCGACCCCAAACATGCCGAGGTTTGAAATTGAGAAGCTCCCTCCTTGATACTCATTTGGCATAAGTTTTTTGGATCGAGCCTTTTCAGCTAGTTCTTTCATTTCTTTTGAAAGGTTAGATAAACTTTTAACATCGGCATCTCTGATAACTGGTGTAAAAAGTCCGTCCTCTACTGATACAGCTACTGCGATATCAGATGATTTAAGTTGAAGAATTTTGTCTTCCGCCCAAACAGCGTTAGCCATTGGCACCGTTTGTAGTGCCAAGGCACACGCTTTTATTATGAAATCGTTAATCGAAAGTTTATTTGATTTCTCCGCCAAGTGCGCATTTATCCGTGCTCTTACTCGTAATAACTCGTCTATTACTATTTCTTTTCTTAGGTAAAAATGAGGAACATTTTGTTTTGCTTCAGTCAGCCTGGTTGCAACCGTTCTTCTCATACTACTGAGTGGTATTTCTTTAAATTCGCGGTCAGAATATAAGTCCATTATTGATGAGCTAGAAACTTGTTTAACACCGGTTCGTAAGGTTGAGCCTTCCAAGCTTTCTTGATTATCATCAAAATTCGTGGGATTTACATCCAATATATCGTTCTTGACTATTCTCCCATGGGGTCCAGAACCGGTAATACTATCTAAATCAACGCCCTTTTCCTTAGCTAACCTTCTTGCAAGAGGTGTAGCAAAAATTCTTGTATGAGAGGTTTGAATGACATTATTTGAAGGTTTTTTTGTTTCTATAACTCCTTCTGAAGCATTTTTTTGCTTTTTAGGTTCTACTGGTATGGTTTGATTTGCTTCTTCATTGGCTTCCAGCTCTTCGCCTTCATCTAAAATAACAGCTATTGGACTGTTGACTTTAACACCCTCACTACCTTCAGAGATCAAAATTTTTCCAATAATTCCTTCATCAACTGCTTCAAACTTAGAAAAACTCGCTCTTTTGACCACTGAAGAGGTTATCAGTGCTGCAAAAAAAGTGTGCTATCGCTAAAGGAGAGCATCAATGTCTGTGACTATATTAATGCCCGCACTTTCGCCCACAATGGAAGAAGGTACTCTCACAAAGTGGCTTGTTAAAGAAGGAGATAGAATACAAAGCGGTGATCTTATTGC
>JAQWIK010000049.1 GCA_029248915.1 Paracoccaceae bacterium
TGGCTCAACACGCAGTTTGGCATCACAACTTGCTTCTCCTGGTGGGGTCATAGCTCATGTAGGTTTAGGAGATAGCGCTGATGGCCTAAATATTAGGCAGATAACGCTTCAGGAAATAACTTTTATTGGTACTTACACTTATACTGCGCAAGACTTTAAAGATACCGCAGAAGCACTTTTTACCGGGCGCCTAGGTTTGTTAAAGTGGATCGAGAAACGTCCACTTTCGGAGGGTGGGGCAGCTTTTAGAGATCTTATGGGCAACAGCGTCGCTGCTCCAAAAATAGTTCTTGAGCCATGGGCTTAGATAAAATTCAAGGATATAGTCTGTCTAATCTCCAATTAGCAAAAATCCCAGATTCTTCAGAATAACGCTGTGTTTCAAAACCAGAAAATAATCCATCTTTTGTAACAAGAACAGTTTTCCAACCCTGCGCGGCGGCACCCAAAATATCGGTATGCAACGAGTCACCGCACATAGCAATCTTCTCTCCCGGGACTCCAGATAAAGATTTTGTCACAAGACTATATACTTCTGGGTACGGCTTACCAAAAAATTTTACGTTAGAAGCTCCTAGATCTATCAACTCATGGCCATAAAACCCTGGTTCTAGAGTAAATCCACTCTCTCTTGGAGCTACCAAGTCTGCGTTTGCAATAATGATTGGGCGATCATTTTTTAAGATACTATTTTTAAGAAAAAGTTGTTTCTGCGAATTCCAGTCACTTGTAGACAGAAATAAAAATCCATCGACCTTATCAAAATCTGATTCACTGTCAGTTAAAATAATATGTTCGGTTTTGAGATCTTTTAGATTATCAGCGCCTGCAGTAATGACACCCCAAACGCCTGAAAAAATATTTTCGATTGCCGCATCGCGGCTTGTCACGATTTCATAATCGGCAAAACAGAAACCTAGATCAGAAAATTTTTTCTTAGCGCCAGCTTTATCATAACTAGCAGCATTGGTTAGAACACGGACTTTTTTATCTAAATCCCGCAGTGCCTGTATTGCTAAATCTGCGCCAGGTATAAGATCTTCCCCTACATTCAACACGCCAAAAGCATCAAATACGAATACATCTATTTGGCTTGCGATTTCCAAGATTGAATTGATCTCAATTGTAGCATTTGGACATTTGAAATCGGGCAGTCTCGGTCTAAGACTTTCATATTTTTGAAAGACCGAAGAGGTATCCAGCATTAATAAATATTCTTTCTAAAATGAGAATTTAGTGAAAATCCAAGTGAAGAAGTCAAGTTGTATACAATTAGATTATTTACTATCAGGATAAAACATAAATGGTCCATCATAATTATCGACTAGAATTTGATGGCTTAAAATTCCATCTCTTATTTCATGTAGCAAAAAGCTACCGGGTTCTTTGGTCAAGCAGTTTGGTGCATCTATTCGTAAATCCATGGTAACTGCATGTGAAACCCCAGGTGCTATTTGGCATAGTTTATTACCAAACTGCCCCACTATATTTCGGTGCACATGTCCACAAATTAATTTCAACTCACCTGTATGTGCGGATAAAATTTCCTTTAGTCCTGCGCTGTCACGGAGATTTTGAATGTCCATTTTCTCGAGACCGGTTATTATTGGTGGGTGGTGAGTAGCTACCAGTACTGGCCTGCCATTAGCCGTAGAAAGTGATGCTCTTAAGAAATCTAACGAAATACTCTCTAAATTACCGTGAGCCATGCCAGTAATACTAGTATCTAGGGCTATTAATTTAAGATCGTAAAAATCTAATTCCCAATTTATTGGTCCGTTGATTGGCATCCAATCCTTATCTGCAAAGGCCTTTTGCATTGTTAGTTTGTTATCGTGATTCCCAGGAATTGCGCGGTAAGGAATGCCGACTTCCTCAACTATTTCACGAAATAGTGAATATTCTTCTTTTTTTCCAAAGTCAGTGAGGTCGCCTGTCACTATAATCATATCGATTGGGCCAATCTCAGGCAAAATTCTTTTTATTTTATCCACACATTTTTTTAATGCAGTACATGTATCAACTTGTCCGTAGGCAAGCTCACCCTTTATGACTATGTGCGGATCAGAAATTTGAATGATTTTGGTCATTTTTGGGCTTTCGATGGTAGGAGCAATATTGACTGCGGTTCAACTGAAAGCCTTACTTTCTCACCTAATTTTGGAACTTTAGTACCGGAAAAAATTGAAGTGATGGTCTCAGAAACAACACCGGAAACACCCACTCTGTAATGTGTTCCAAGAAAAGTTACTGCATCTACGAATCCAGAAAGTGGCCCATTTTTATTTATTTGGATGTTCTCAGCTCTCACAAATGCTTCGCAGCCTGTTCCGTCACTTGGGAGTAAAAGCTCTCCACCCACCAGTGTTAATTTTGAACCATTTATTTTACCAGCCAGGTGCATTGCACTTCCAACAAAACCTGCCACAAACGTTGAATTGGGATTACGATAAAGCTCCTCTGGTGTTCCACTTTGAACTATTTCACCCTCTGACATTACGGCGACACGATCTGCAATTGCCATTGCTTCATTTTGATCGTGAGTGACGAAGATAGCTGTTATATTGAATTTCCGTAGAAGTATTGCTAACTCATCCCGAAGGGTTTCTCTAAGGGCTGCATCAAGGGCAGATAATGGTTCGTCTAGTAAAAGTAACCGTGGGCGAGGCGCGATGGCGCGAGCTAATGCCACTCTCTGTCTTTGCCCACCGCTTAAAGCAGTAACTGCGCGTTGGGAGTAATCGTTGAGTTGGCACATTTCTAGAACTTCAGATACTCTCGCTTCAATGTCAGATTTTGGTAGCTTTTGCATCTTCAGCCCATAACCGATGTTCGCTCGAACAGACATGTTTGGAAATAATGCATAGGATTGAAAAACCATACCAACTTGCCTTCGTTCGACTGGCAGATCAGTAACATCATCACTATCAAACCAAATCTTGCCGCCTAAATCGGGAGTTTCAAGACCAGCTATGATCCTTAACAAGGTAGTTTTACCGCATCCAGATGGACCCAACAGTGAAACTATCTCACCTGTATCCACGTTGAGGCTCGTTGGAAGTAAGGCTTTGGTCCCATCGCCATAAGTTTTTGCGGTATTGGTAAGATTTAAGGTCATTGGGATATCCTTTGAGCACGGGCAGAAGCCCACTGCATCGCCATCAAAAGTGGAACAATTAATATAAAGAAAACTAAAGTATATGCAGAAGCAATTTCCAGCCGCATTGATGCGTAGCTATCTGCAAGGCCAACTGGTAACGTTTTCAGGTATGGTGTGTGTAACATCCATGTAAGATTGAACTCTCCAATCGAGAGTGTAACAACAGTTAATGCACCGGCAAGAATTCCTGGCATGGCATTGGGTACTACTATATCCCGAAACCTTTGCCATGGCGAAGCCCCAAGAGATGCGGCACCCTCTTCTAAAGTCTTTAGGTCCATTGCTGCTAAAACTGCGAGGATAGATCTCACCATAAATGGTAATGTATAAAGCACATGACCAACAAGTATGAACGTCCAAGAAGTGCGGAAGCCATTAAGAGTGCCATAAAGTTGCAGTAGAGCCAATGCTAGTGCGAGACCTGGTACGGCTAATGGTAATGATATGAATTCTTCCAATAATCTAGATAGCCATCCAGGATGTCGAGCAAGTCCATAAGCAGCAGGTAATCCAATTATTAAGGTTACGATAAGGCATGCTATTGCGAGCCACAGAGATAAGAAGATACTGTCTGCATAGAGCTCCCAAACGTTTAGAACCCATTTAAATGTCAGACCAGAGGAAACACCTTTGAAATAATTTACTGTTATTCCCGCTAACACTGACATTAGTGTAGGGATCAGTAGAAACGCGCATGCAGTAAGAGTTACTGTTAGCTGTAAAAGTTTTGTTTTGGATTTAAACAAATTAACCTCCCGCTGCTACAGTTGTGCCTGAGAGGCTTCGGGCTATTAGTAGTAAGATCCAAGTCACAACACCCAATACAATAGATAGGGCTGCTGCCATCGCAATATTGGCTGATAATGTGAACTCTGTATAAATGACCATAGGGATCACATCGATATTTGTTGCCAGTGTAAATGCTGTTCCAAATGCGCCCATTGCTGTGGCAAATGCTATTGCTCCAGACGCAATTAATGATGGCATTAGTCCAGGAAGGATAACATCTATTACCACTCTAAGTGGGTTGGCTCCCAGAGTTCGAGCGGCTTCCTCAAGCGCCGGGTCAAGCTTTTCGGCGGCAGCCATTACTGTTAAAAGAACACGTGGGATGGAAAAATAGAGATAACCTAAAAAAAGTCCAATTACGGAATAGGCAAAAACTACATGTCCGGGTGTGATTTGGTTAATCAATCCTTGGCGTCCTCCAAGCAATATTATCAAAAAACCAATCACAACTCCTGGAAAAGCTAATGGAAGTGTAAGAATAGATAATAATATATTTCTTCCACGAAATTTATTTCTAGACAAAAACATTCCTGCTGTTGTCGAAACAGCCAGAGCGGCAAAAGTGGTAGCTAATGATACAAGGACTGTCAGGACTAAGGTGTTTAGGTATCTTGGTTTTCGAATAATATCTAGGTAAACGGCCCACCCGCTATCGCCCTCTACCGATGATAGAAATAAACGCACAAGTGGAAATGCCAGGAATGCCAAAGAAAAGATTAATAGTGGCGTAAGGCAGGTAAGTACAAAAGTTTTATTTGTCATGAAGTTCAAATGGGTCGAGCATATTACATCCTCGACCCTGCTCTTTACGAATTACTATTTAACTTCGCTTAGATAACGCTCACCAAAACCTGATTGCGCTTTCTCCATTTCAGCATAGTTAACTGCGACAGCGCGTTCGTAATCACTAGCTGGTAGGAATTTTGAAGCTACTTCTGCAGGTAACTCTACTGGTCGTGACGGTTGCAAATATGCATTTGTCCAAATTGCTTGACCTTTGTCTGAGAGGATGAAATCCAGCACTTTTTTTCCAAGTTCAGGATTTGGACCATTATTTACAAGGCTCATAACGTAGGGCACGCGAACTGAACCTTCACAAGGAAGAACAAATTCAAAGTTTCCATCTTCTTCATACTTTCCCCTATAAGCATTGAAATCATAGTCGAAGAGAATTGGAATTTCCCCAGACACTACTCGAGCATATGATGTTTGCTTTGGGACGATTGGTGAATTTTTTGCTAAGTCATTAAAGTATTTAATTGCAGGGTCAAAATTACTCAGATCACCTCCAAATGCTATATTTGCTGCAACAGCACCAGCGTATCCAACGAAAGCTGAAGATGGATCAAGATATCCAACCATTCCTCTATATTCCGACTTAGTTAAGTCAGCAAAGCATTGTGGCACTGCCGCGCCCCCTAAAGCATCAACATTTACGAAGAAACCCAGAGTTCCATAATGTATTGCGAACCACTTACCCTCTGGGTCCTTTAATCCATCTGGTATATCTTCAAACCCTGTAGGTTTATATGCTGTTGCTACACCCTCGTTTCCTGCTTTGATCCCTGTTGTTACGCCATAGTATGCAACGTCCGCTATAGGATTAGCTTTTTCAGCTAAAAGTTGGCTCAATGTTTGTCCCGAATTTTTGTTATCATGGGGCATTTGTACGTCTATTTCTTTGTCAATCGCCTCTAGCATAGATGCCCAGTCCGCCCATTGTGGTGGACAGTTATAACAAACTGCATCTTCAGCAATGGCGGGAGTTACAAATGCCATTGTCATTAAAGTAGCTACTAGTCTATATTTCATTTTGACTTCTCCTATGTGATTTACTTTCTACTTGGTGGGGTCGAAAGACGATGGAAAGTCTGTGAGCTTTCCATCGTCGCTGCTTTCTGCGCCCAAATGGGCAATGCTGCCGCCAGCGCGGAAATTAAATGTTTGGTATGCGGATGGTGGTTTTGGAACTTCCGTTTTGTTTATAAATGATAAAACAGTTTTGCCTGCTCCTGCTCCAAGCATTTTTGGATCAGTTACGATTGTTGCTAAGCTTGGCTCTACCATAGAACCAACATCAATACCGTCGAAGCCAATTATTGATAAATCATGAGGTACTTTCAAATTAAGTTTTCTAGCACTACGAATGGTGGCAAGGGCAAGAAAATCATTTGATGCGAAAATACCAGTGATAGATGGGTGTTCGCTCAGAAACTGTTCCAATTTATAGGTTAAATCTTCAAAATCTTCACCGACTTCTAAAAGCTT
>JAQWIK010000050.1 GCA_029248915.1 Paracoccaceae bacterium
ATGCTGGGATATCTGAAGAAACACCAGCAATGAATGTCAATCGTTTATGTGGTTCAGGAGTTCAAGCTATTGTTTCTATCATACAGTCTATCGGACTGGGTGATGCAGATTTTGGAGTAGCTGGGGGCTCTGAGAATATGAGTCGATCCCCTTATTCTGTGCAAGGCCAGAGATGGGGAGCAAAAATGGGTGATGTCAAAACATTAGACATGATGCTTGGGGCATTAAACTGTCCCTTCGGAACTGGTCACATGGGTATAACGGCCGAGAATGTTGCGCGCGAACAAAATGTTACTCGTGATGATCAGGATGAATTTGCTTTAGAAAGTCAAAAAAGAGCAGCGTTGGCGGCATCAAAAAACATTTTTGATAGCCAAATTAACTCAATAGAAATTAAAGTAAAAAGGGACCTAGTTCCTTTCGAAAGGGATGAGCATCCTAAGACTACGACTTTGGAAGATTTAGCTTCCTTGCGTCCAGTTTTTGAGAATGATGGTACAGTAACAGCTGGGAATTCATCCGGAATTAATGATGGAGCTGCTGCAATCGTCTTGTCATCTGCAGAAGCTGTCGAAAAATACGGTTTAAAACCCAAGGCTAGGATTTTAGGCTATGGCCATGCTGGCGTTAGACCTGAGGTCATGGGTGTTGGGCCAATTCCAGCGGTACAAAACTTATTGAAAAAAACCGGTCTCACAATATCAGATTTTGATGTTATTGAAAGTAATGAGGCTTTTGCAGCGCAAGCAATTGCGGTAAATCGCGGGCTCGATTTAGACCCTAATATTGTGAATCCAAACGGAGGAGCTATCGCATTAGGGCACCCGGTTGGTGCCACTGGAGCAATAATTACACTCAAGGCTTTGTACCAACTCGAAAATATAAATGGAAAACGGGCCTTGATTACTATGTGTATTGGAGGTGGTCAGGGAATTGCTCTGGCTATCGAAAGAATTTGAATTCGCAAATTTATTTTCAACCTTTCATTTGATCCCAAAATGCCTTAACCGACGAAAAAAAGTTGTTTGTTTCTGGGTTGTTATCTTCGGAAAGGTCCTCAAACTCCTTTAAAAGTTCCTTTTGGCGTACCGTCAAATTTACGGGAGTTTCTACTGCAAGCTCAATAAACATGTCGCCGTATTGAGTTGATTTAATTGCGGGCATGCCTTTCGAGCGCAATCTCATTTGTCTTCCAGATTGGCTCCCGGACGGTACTTTAACTCTACTTCTACCACCGTCCAAGGTGGGTACTTCTATATCTCCTCCCAGTGCTGCACGTGCCATTGAAACTGGTACCCGGCAAAATAAGTTATGTCCGTCGCGTTCAAAAATTTTGTGTTGTGACACATCGATAAAAATATAGAGGTCACCCTGACTCCCTCCACGTGCTCCAACTTCGCCTTCACCTGAAAGTCTGATCCTCGTTCCGGTTTCTACACCCTGTGGAATGTTCACAGATAATGCGCGATCTTTTTTCGTTCTTCCTTGCCCACCGCATGATCTGCATGGGTTTTTTATTACCTGCCCTAGTCCAGAACAAGAAGGACAAGAACGTTCAACAGTAAAAAATCCCTGAGAAGCGCGCACTTTTCCCATTCCGGAACAGGTAGGGCAGGTTGTAGGTTCTGTTCCGCTTTCTGCGCCTGATCCATTGCATGATGTGCACTGAACTGTTGAAGGAACATTTATTGTTTTTTGTAGTCCTGAGTAGGCCTCTTCCAGTGTTACTCTGAGGTTATATCTTAGGTCTGAGCCTCGGGCAGAACGATTTTGGCTACTTCTCCCCCCCATCATATCTCCAAAGAGATCGTCAAAAACATCAGAAAAGGCACTGGAAAAGTCTCCACCACCAAAGCCGCTACCGCCGCCACCTCCCATGCCACCTTCAAAAGCAGCATGGCCATATCTATCGTATGCCGCCTTTTTTTCGCCATCTTTTAAAATGTCGTATGCCTCATTGGCTTCCTTGAACTGAGCTTCGGCATTTGGATTATCTGAGTTGCGGTCTGGATGGAGCTCTCTCGCTTTAGTTCGAAAGGCTTTTTTTATCTCTTCGGGCGACGCGCCCTTATTTATGCCCAAAACTTCGTAATAATCACGTTTTGACATAATAGGTGTCCCTCTAATAAAATAAAAACCAACCTGCATAAAGCAGGTTGGTTAATTCACTCAAAACTAATTAATTTTTTTCGTCGCCCAGATCTTCGAAATCAGCATCAAGAATATCATCGTCCGCGTTTGCTGCTGCATTGTCACTCGCATCGAAGGGAGCTGCATCTTCTTCATTTTCTTGGCTCGACTTATAGATGGCTTCACCGAGCTTCATTGCTGCATCAGTAACATTTTGAATGCCAGATTTAATTTTTCCAGCATTCTCAGTCTCAAGGTCATCTTTCAGAGCAGAAATTGCCAGCTCGATTGCCTCAATCGTTGTCGGATCTACCTTGTCCGCGTGATCTTCCATTGATTTCTCAGTTGAGTGTATCAAGCTCTCTGCTTGGTTCTTAGCTTCTATAAGTTCACGCCGTTCTTTGTCTGATTCTGCATTCTCTTCTGCATCTTTTACCATTTGCTCGATATCGTCATCAGATAGGCCACCGGAGGCTTGGATCGTAATTTTTTGTTCTTTACCAGTTCCTTTATCTTTTGCAGAAACTGAAACAATCCCGTTTGCATCAATATCAAAGGTAACCTCAATTTGGGGCATGCCACGTGGTGCTGGGGGTATCTCTTCCAAGTTAAATTGACTAAGTATCTTGTTATCGGCAGCAAGTTCGCGCTCACCTTGGAAAACTCTGATTGTAACTGCATTTTGATTGTCTTCAGCAGTTGAAAAAACCTGAGACTTTTTTGTTGGAATGGTCGTATTTCTATCGATTAACCTTGTGAAAACCCCTCCCAATGTTTCAATACCTAGCGATAGTGGAGTTACGTCTAATAATACTACATCTTTGACATCACCTTGAAGAACACCAGCCTGGATGGCTGCGCCCATTGCAACCACTTCGTCTGGATTTACGCCCTTATGTGGCTCCTTTCCAAAGAATTTAGAAACTTCTTCAATTACCTTAGGCATTCTCGTCATTCCACCGACTAGAACGATTTCGTCAATATCATCGGTTGAAAGGCCCGCATCTTTAAGTGCTGCTTGGCAAGGTTTAATGGAAGCCTTTATAAGATCGCCAACTAATGACTCAAGTTTAGCGCGGGTTAACTTCATAACCATATGCAGAGGCTGACCTGTTTTGCCATCCATAGAAATAAAAGGCTGGTTTATCTCTGTTTGGTTTGCTGAAGACAGTTCTATCTTTGCTTTTTCCGCCGCTTCTTTCAAACGTTGTAGAGCCATTTTGTCTGCAGTTAAATCGACACCATTTTCTTTTTTAAATTCGTCGGCCAGATAATTTACGATCCGCATATCAAAATCTTCACCGCCTAGAAAAGTATCACCATTAGTAGATTTGACCTCAAACAAACCATCGTCTATCTCTAATACGGTCACATCAAACGTACCACCACCTAGGTCGTACACAGCGATAGTTTTAGTTTCTTTTTTATCTAAACCATATGCCAATGCCGCTGCTGTTGGTTCATTTATAATTCTCAGAACTTCCAACCCAGCAATTTTTCCAGCGTCTTTTGTTGCTTGCCTTTGAGCATCATTGAAATAAGCGGGTACAGTTATAACTGCTTCAGTCACATCTTCACCAAGATACCCCTCAGCTGTTTCTTTCATTTTTTGCAAAGTAAAAGCTGAGATCTGAGAAGGACTATACTTTTCATCTTTAGCTTCGACCCAGGCATCACCATTTCCACCATCTACAACAGAGAACGGTAGATTTTTTTTGTCTTTTGCTAGGTCAGGATCATCAATTCTGCGTCCAATAAGGCGCTTTGCACCAAAAACTGTGTTGCTAGGGTTTGTTACAGCTTGCCTTTTTGCAGGCTGACCAACGAGACGCTCATCATCGGTGAAACCAACAATCGATGGAGTCGTTCGAGCACCCTCAGCGTTCTCAATAACTCTTGGTTGGGATCCGTCCATTATAGCAACGCAGCTATTTGTGGTGCCTAGATCGATACCAATAACTTTACCCATTTCTTTATTCCTTTTCTTACGTGCTCATAAATAATACAGTTGGGTCCCAAATACAGACTAGAGTGATTTAGAAAGTGGGATCAAACAATAAACTCTAACAGGCGGTATATAGGGACGCTTAAAGCGACCTGCAAGCGTCCATAGTGAAATTTTTTATAAAATGTTATAAAAACTGCCCAAGTTCAAAAAAGTTTAAATTTTATTAGGTATTTATTTAAAAAATTATTATGAATAATTAAAGTATCACACAGACGAAAATAACTGGCTCTATGGTATGAATTACAAAAAAATTTGCGAAGTCTTTAGATCGCTAGCGCTCACAAGTGGTGAGGCAATCATGGAGATATATAATCATAACAAGTTTGAGGTTTTGTTGAAATCTGATGATAGTCCAGTCACTATCGCTGATAAACAAGCAGATAAAATTATATCGAAGGGCCTAAAAAAATATTTTCCAGAAATACCAGTCATTACCGAAGAACAGGTTGGATCTCACAGCTTAAATGCCCAAGTTTTTTTCATTGTAGATCCACTTGATGGTACGAAAGAATTTATCAAACGCAGAGGCGATTTTACTGTTAACATAGCCCTAGTGTGTGACGGAAAGCCAATAAGAGGCATTGTCTATGCGCCAGCACGACACAGATTATTTTATACAAATTCAAACGGTAAAGCAGTTGAAGAAAAGGGACATTTTAGTGTCTTGAAAATGGGCTTAATAAAAAATATTCAAACTGCGTTTTCCGATAACACGGCACTAAAAGTTATTGCCTCTAAGTCTCATCGTGACGCACAAACTGATCAATATATATCAAAATATAATTGTGAAGAAATAGTTAATGCGGGCTCATCTCTTAAGTTCTGCTTATTGGCTACCGGTGAAGCAGATCTTTACCCACGCTTTGGTCCAACCATGGAATGGGATACTGCTGCAGGGCATGCTATTTTATCAGCGGCTGGTGGTATTGTGGTGCAAGCGGAAAATAAGCAACATTTGGAGTATGGAAAACAGGGTTATAAAAACCCATTTTTCATAGCTGCTTCTAAAAGTGTGATACTGAGATAGTCATTTTCAACAAACTAATTTAAATTTTTAAGAATATTACTTTTTACGCAGCTTTAACGTTAACTGGCTCTGTTAAAATAGTATAAAGAGTAGTGGGGTCAGGGTTGGAGCGTAACTTGGCAACGACGGATTGTTCGCGAAGAGTACGTGATACCAGAGCTAAAGCTTTCAGATGCTCTACACCGGCAGTTTTAGGTGCAAAGAGACTAAAAATAACATCCACTGGCTGCTTATCAATAGCGTCAAACTCAACAGGGTTTTCTAGAAGTATCAAAGCTCCCACTACGTGATTTAAATTTTCCAAACGGGCATGAGGCAAAGCAATTCCACCACCAACCCCGGTCGGTCCAAGTGCTTCTCTGTCAATCAATGCTTCAACAGTATTTGCGTAATCAGTATGGTAACACATCTCAGCAATTCCAGCCAGATCGTGCAATAACCTCTTTTTACTCGAAACAGAGGAGAAAATACGGATTGCTTCCGGTTTTAACAGATTTGAAAATTCCATTTAAAATAGCTCTTCTAGACACCCTTAAA
Source organism: Paracoccaceae bacterium (assembly GCA_029248915.1). Classification (GTDB taxonomy): domain Bacteria; phylum Pseudomonadota; class Alphaproteobacteria; order Rhodobacterales; family Rhodobacteraceae; genus Salinivivens. The sequence goes on from JAQWIK010000050.1 coordinate 5,703, forward strand.
AGCGATTAATTCAGTTGGGTTGCACCCAACCTATATTTCCATCGTCACGCTGAAATAATATATGTACGCCTTGTTTTTCTTTAGTTTTAAATAAAAGAAATGGCAAGTTAGATTTTTCCAATTCTTCAGAAGCGGCCTTAACAGAAAAAACAGGAAACGTTCTCTCTGTTTCGGCAACAATCATGGGCCCTGAAGTGATGGCCGAATCCTTATCACCCTCTTTCGTGACGGGGGTATACGATGTGGAATCAATAAATTCAACTGATTGATTTCGATCTTTGTGATGCCCTTTGATTTTTCTTTTATATCGGCGTAGTTGCTTTTCCACTTTTTCCGTACATGCATCAAAAGCGGCATAAATTTCTGCTTTGGAAGCTTTTGCTTTCGCAGTCAATCCGGTTGATAAGTGAATAATTGTATCGCAAACAAACTCATGTCCACTTTTTGAAAAAATAATTTGAGCGTCTGTTGGGCGCTCGGCGTGTTTACTGATAGCATTACGTAGTTCCTCCTTAACATGTGTTTGGAGAGCGTTGCCAACATCGATATGTATTCCTGAAATTTGGTATTGCATATAACTATCCTTACATCAGCCATTTGAGGCAAAGTTAAAATAAGTAGCAACTGAAGGCACACACTTCTCAGCGTCTGAGGTTTATGTTTTCAATTTTTTACTCTTGTAAAAAATTTATCACCTTAATCACCCTATAGTTTTATTGAAGAACTTTGCAGCAATTATGTCAATAAAAATGAAATGAAAAGTTTATATTTTCTATTAAATATTAAAGTCTTCTCCTAAATAAACGCGACGTACATTATCATTATTTACAACATCTTCAGGCAACCCAGAAACGATAACTCGGCCATCATGTAAAATATATGCTCTATCTACAATCTTTAGGGTATCTCGCACATTATGATCAGTTATGAGCACGCCTATATCTTGACTTTTCAATTCTGCAACAAGAGTACGAACGTCGTTTATGGAAATTGGGTCAACTCCGGCAAAAGGTTCATCTAGAAGTATATATTTTGGATCTGTAGCTAAGGCCCTCGCAATTTCCACTCGACGACGCTCCCCGCCTGATAAAGCGAGCGCAGGAGTTCTTCTTAAATGCCCTATGCGAAAATCTGACAATAACTTTTCTAATTTTGCTTGCCGCTCTGATTTTATAGGTGTTGAAATATCAAGTATCGACTTTATGTTTTCTTCAACGTTCAAACCTCTGAATATGGACGTTTCTTGTGGCAAATAGGCCAAGCCCATTCTAGCTCGGCGATACATAGGCATAGTTGTTACGTCTAAACCATCTATTTTTACTTGCCCCCCATCTGCTGAAGTTAAGCCGGCTATCGAATAAAATGTAGTCGTTTTTCCAGACCCATTTGGCCCTAGCAGCGCAACTACCTCACCTTTTCGTAGTTCCAAGGAAACATCATGGATAACTATCCTTTTCTTAAAACTTTTCCTGAGGCCGGCTACCTGCAACCCTATTTCAGACTCTAATATCTTAAAAGAAGGCATTTAATTAGTGCTTGGGGATATAACTGTTTTAACGCTCCCCAATAATTGAGTCATTCCTGTTTTTGTATTTATTAATATTTGGTCAGCCATTATATTACTGGCTCCCTGAACTAACTGTGCATTTCCAGTTAAAGAAATGGAATTATCTGTTAAGGAATAGATAGCTTTATCTGCTCTAGCAATGTCTTGGTCACTTTTTAATTCAATATTGCGCTCCGCAAAAACTTTTTCCAATTTGTTAGTCTTGGAATAAATAGCTTTAACGTACTCTGCACTCAGCACAGTTTTTCCTTGAATAATTTGTACTCCATCAAATAATTCAGCCAAATTGCTCTCTTGATTAAAGGTTAAGCGGTCTGAGTTGAATTCAATGGGTTCGGTTCGATCTGATGCTAGCGAACCAAAACCGGTGTTTTGTGCGAACGACATATCAGATAGTAAAATAGCAAATAAAAATATTTTTACAATTTTTGGCAAGTTTCTACTCTTAAAAAGATTTACGAACATCGTATACCATCTTAACGCCTTGAGTAAAACTTATAACTAGATTAGATGATGTATCCTCTCTAAATATATCAAGTTGTCCTGCCTCTATGGTGCTAATCCCAAATAAGCCTTTTACGGGACCACCAGCCTTTATCAAAGTTTTGTCAAGCGCTGAAAATATTTCTGGGGCAGTAATTTCCATTCGGTCGTCTGTTTTTAAGATTACATTTTTTGAAAAAACTAAATTGTTTTTTCCTTTATTGAGCATAGCTGTATCCGATGACAAAAATAATTTAGAACCATTTCCAAAAAAAACTCTCAAGATAGCAGATTTTATAAGTGCTGTATCTTTTTTTTCAGTTGAGATAATTTGATCTGCTGATATGCGAAGTTCATCTCCGGAGTGTGTCATTGATGAGTATATTGGTTTAGTGAGGCCATCATCCAGCGTTGCAAAATTTACATCCTTGGCGAAAGGAATTTCTGTACTTGGGTCTAATTTCTTTGCTGACAAAAAAATTAGTATGAGAGCAAATAAACCTAAAAAAACCAAGGTGAGCTTAAGGTAAAAAATCGTATTTGAATAGCTGATTTGCAACCTGGGCATTTATAAAACCGGTTTAATGCTCAAAAACATCAATATCATTCCAACCCTTAATGTCTAAAGCTGCGCGAAATGGTAGAAATTTAAAACACTCGTTAGCTAAATTAGCTCTATTTTCACGTTCTAGCATTTCGTTTAGTTTTTCTCGCAATGCGTGCAAATGCAAAACGTCAGTTGCAGCGTATTCGATTTGAGCTTTAGTTAGAGTTTTGGCACCCCAGTCACTTGATTGCTGCTGTTTTGAAATATCAATTTCTAAAAGCTCTGTAAGAAGATTTTTTAGTCCATGACGATCAGTGTAAGTTCGCGCAATTTTACTAGCTATTTTTGTACAATAAACGGGTGAAGCAAGAAGCCCAAAAGTAGAATATAAAATGGCAATATCGAAACGTCCAAAATGAAATAACTTCAGAACATTTCTATTCTTTAGCAATCGTGTCAGGTTCTGTGCCTTCTTTTGACCTTTTTCTATTTGAACAATATGGGTGTGCCCGTCACCGGATGAAAGCTGCACTACACAAAGTCTATCACGAACGGGGTTCAATCCCATTGATTCGCAATCAACTGCCACTATTTTGCCCAGGTCAAGGCTATCAGGTAAATCTTTACTGTAGGTGAAATTTGTCACTGGTTTTCCTTTTTCACAATCCCACAATATTCAAATAACTGTTGGCTTACGATCAAGCAACTACAGAAAATTTATATTTAATTATAGTGAAATTAAGAATAAACTCAAAATCGAACATTAAAATTAATAAGTAATATATTTACCAGAACTATTTTGAAAAGCTATGATTTCTAAGAATTTGTTTTCTCTCAAAGGAAAGACGGCACTAGTTACTGGAGGATCTACAGGTATAGGCCTCATGGCAACTGCGGGTTTAGCTTCAGCAGGCGCAAAAGTTTTTATTGTTTCTCGAAAATTGGAAAATTGTCGAAACGCAGCAAAAAAATTAAATAATTATAACTTTGAAGGAGAAGTTATACCTTTTAGTGGTGATTTGAGTAGTGAGAATGGGATTAATACCATATCTGATCAAATTTACTCTAAAAATTCAGAATTACATATATTAATTAATAACGCTGGTAGGACATGGGGTTCAAATCTTAGTAGTTTTCCTTACGATGCTTGGGCAAAAGTTCTCAACCTTAATGTATCTGCTATTTTTTATTTAACTCAGAAACTAGTCCCCCTGTTAACAGCCTCGTCAAAGTCAGCTTTCCCATCGCGTGTTGTGAATATAGGTAGTGTTATGGGAGAAGTTCCAATGGGTGATGGTGCTTATTCATATGCAGCCTCGAAGTCTGCTGTTCACCATATCACTAGAATTTTAGCCAAAGAGCTGGCTGAAAGAAATATAACGGTGAACGCTCTGTCTCCTGGTCCATTTCAGTCCAACATGACTGATTTTGCGATAGGAGACTCAAAAGGCACAACTCGTGTTTCAAAAAGAGTTCCACTAAATCGTATAGGGCAAACTGACGACATTGCTGCAGCTATTCAATTTTTATGTGGAAAAGGCGGGTCGTATGTCACTGGTGCTATATTACCAATATCTGGTGGGATAAATGTTTCAACTGGACCAAGTATATTTGGTGAGGACTGATGTGCTGAGCTTTGAAGATCTTAAAAAACAATTGGGTTTAGAAGTAGGTGTTTCGAGATGGTTTACCATTGACCAAGAAAGAATAGATAAATTTGCTGATTTAACAGAAGATTGGCAATACATACATACAGATCCAATTGCTGCTAAAAATACATCTTTTAATGGAACTATAGCACATGGGTTTTTAACAGTTTCACTTCTTTCTGCTATGTATTACGACGCAATCCCTGTGATAGAAGGATCTGAATTAGGAGTAAATTATGGCTTTGATAAGCTAAGGTTTTTATCACCAGTAAAAGTTGGATCAAAGGTTCGAGGGCACTTTGAGCTTGCTGATATTCGAGAAGGTAGGCCTTTTGAAATTTCGACGACATGGCGTGTTGAAGTTGAGATAGAGGGCTTTGAGAAGCCAGCTTTGGTTGCCCACTGGATTGGGAGGCAATATTTGTCAAAAGGTCTTAGTCAAGATGGCTAAAAAAAAGTTAGATTTCAAAGCTGCATCAGCATGGGCTGAAACTAATATTAAAAATTTTTATAGACCCGCAAAGTATACAAAGTTTAATTCTGGTCAGTCCAACCCAACTTATTTAATCGAAACCCCCAAGAAAAAATATGTTCTTCGAAAAAAACCAGAGGGAATTTTATTAAAGTCGGCACATGCGGTGGATAGGGAGTATAGAGTTCAGTTAGCCTTGCAAAATAGCCAGGTTCCAGTTCCAAGAATGCTTGCTTTCTGTGCTGATGCTAGTGTTTTAGGCACAGATTTCTATATTATGGAGTACATACAGGGTATTTGTTTTGAGGATCCACGTTTAGATGTCATCGCTGAGCATCGCCGTTATTCAATCTTTGAAGAAATGAGTAATATCTTAGCGGAGATACACAAAGTTGATTTATTAAAAGTCGGTCTTTCCGACTACGGTCCAGGTGGTGACTATTTCACAAGACAAATTACTCGCTGGACGAAACAATATCGATCTTCCGAAACAGATCAAATTAGAAGTATGAACCAACTTATCCTATGGTTGGAAGGAAATACTCCGGTCGATGATGGAAAACGATGTTTAGTTCATGGCGATTTCCGATTAGATAATTTATTTTTTGACCCCAAAAAAAATAAGTGTGTGGCGGTATTAGATTGGGAGCTTTCAACAATTGGGCATCCTTTTGCAGATCTAGCTAGCGTACTTATGCAGTGGTCAATGCCAACTGGCTTAGAGGGGCGCGGTTTGCAAAACGTAGACAGAAAAGAATTTGGTCTTATGGAAGACAAAGAATTTATTGATTCTTACTGTAAAAGAGCGGGTTTAGAAGGTATTTATAATTTTGAATTTTATATGGCATTCGCTTTTTTCCGAATGGCAGCTATTCTTCAAGGAGTTAAGAAAAGAGGGCTTGAAGGTAATGCATCTAATCCAGAAAAAGCCATGAAACTTGGAAAATTAGTCAAATTATTTTCTGAAAAAGGGATTGCTGTTTTACAAAAGAAATAATGGCATTTGGGTTAGTCTATCCAACCATTTAAATTTTTATCAATCAAAGAAGAAAGCGCATCGATGTGAGCAGTGCTGTCATTTAGACAGGGTATATATGTAAATTCTTCTCCCCCAGCTTCCTCAAAACTTTCTTTGATTTCTTCATTTATTTCTTCCAAAGTCTCAATACAGTCAGAAGAAAAAGCTGGCGCCATAACGGCTATAGACTTTTTCTTTTCTTCTTTAACAAGTCTTGCAACTTCTTCAACTGTGTAAGGTTTCAACCATTCCGCTGGTCCAAATTTAGATTGAAAGGTGGTAATAATATCTGTTTCTTCCCATCCCAGACGTTCCTTTAATAACCTAGTAGTTTTCTGGCACTGGCAATGATACGGGTCACCTTGCATTAGGTATCTTTTTGGCATGCCATGATAGCTACAAACAAGAATTTCTGGTCTAGTTTTTTTTGCAGCATAAGCTTCTTCTACAGACTGTGCTAAGGCTTCAATATACTGAGGTTGTTCAAAATAAGGCTCTACAACGCGAACAACTGGTTGCCATCTCTCCTGCATTAACGCTTTAAAAAATTGGTCATTTGCTGATGCTGATGTAGCTCCAGCATAATGAGGATAAAGAGGGAAAAATAAAATTTTTGTACACCCCTCTTGAACCATTTCTCTTACTTTGGATTGTGTTGAAGGATTCCCGTAACGCATACAAAAATCAACTTTGATTTTCTCCCCATATTTCTTTTCCATTATTTTTTTTATTTTCAAGGTCTGATTTCTTGTTATAGTCAACAACGGACTTTCATTTTCCTCGGTGTTCCAAATAGATTTATAGGCTGCGCCAGATCTAGAGGGGCGAATTGATAATATTACCAATTGCAACAATGGTTGCCATAACCACGGGGAATAATCGATAACACGTCTGTCTGACAAAAACTCTGATAAATATCGTCTCATCGACCAATAGTCATAGTGATCGGGAGTACCCAAATTAGCTAGAAGAATACCTATTCGCTTTTTTGGAATTTTTGGATGGTCCCTTGTTGCATGTTTGGGGATTGTTAATGATGCTGTTTCATCAAACATTATTTATTTTCTCTTATCTTATCAGTATGCTGTTGAGGTAAGTCATTGTGCTGAATGGTCAATCTTTCAGTTTTTCTTCTTTTACTTTTAGTGCATCAGCAAGTCTTGTTGTTGCTGAGCCACGTTTCAAGGGCTTTGGTGTGTCTTGTGATGGTATCCAGCCAGTTATGGTAATAAACTCAAAAGTTGCTTTTACACTATTGTTCTGTGAATTCTGGTTTTTGATATATTTATCAGATGCTAAAGAAAAGAGTCTCCGATGTGAAAATTTTTTTGACCGATGTATTTGGACATTTGTTTCACCCATTTTGCGAAGGTCATATAGAAGATCTAAAGGTTTCTTATAATTGATTTCATTAATCATAATGTCTGCGACAGGTAATACAAAACCTGCACGCATTAGAAAAGAACCAGCATCACGAATATCTATCATTGGGAGGATTCTAGGTGAAATACCGCCAGTTAACTCAATTTCTGCTGAAACAATAGATTCTCTAAGTTCATTCAGTGTTTGACCACCTAAGAAAATACCAAGAAGTAAGCCACCTTTTTCCATAGCTGATCTGCACTGGATTAATTGACCAATAGGATCATTAGAATGGTGCAATGACATACCGTGGATTACTAAATCATAGCCCTTTTGTGGAAACTTTAATATTTCATCATCATCAATAAAATCAGCACCATGGAAAGCTTCCTGCCAATAATAAGGATTACCACAAACGATTAAAATTTTTTCAAATTTCTTTTTAAAGAATTTTAACCTATCCTTTATCTCCTGGACAGCTACTTTTTGGAGGAAATTATCTTCTTTATCTGATCTCACCCTTCTTTTTTCTAAGGCTGATCTATCAATAATTTCTTCACTATTTTTCATATACTCGAGATAAAGAGATTCTTTAAAATATTCAAAGTATAATTTTCTTTTTTAGAATAAGCATGACCATAATTGTTTTATATAAATTTATGGCTTATTTATTGGTCGTATAAATTAATAAGATTAGAAAAATTATTGTGCGATGCAAATTGATATCTATACTTCACCCCTCTGTGGCTTTTGTACGATTGCAAAAAATTTGTTGATCAAAAAGGGTGTAGACTTTAACGAGTACGATGTGCTGAAAAACCCATCTCTTAAGCCTATTATGATTGATCGAGCAAACGGATCCACAACAGTACCTCAAATTTTTATCAATAAGCAGCATATTGGTGGGTGTAAGCAATTATTTGGATTGGACCAAAATGGAAAGCTAGACGAAATACTGAGTAAAAAATGAATACTAAATCATATCAATTACGCTTATAGGCTCGAATAAATGAATGATGATAACAGCACACTTGCCATTTCTTTGTTCAGTGAAATTCTGACTGTTGATCAATTATTAAGATTACAACTTGCTAAAGTATTACCCAAAGGAATGGAGCTATCACACTTCTCTGTGCTAAATCATTTGGCTTACATTAATGTTGAAAGAACACCAGCTCAACTTGCAAAAAGCTTTCATGTCACCAGGGGTGCTATGACCAATACCCTAAGACGCCTCGAAGTTTCTGGGTATGTACACATTCGTCCAGATTGGGATGATGCCCGAAAGAAAAAGGTAGCTATTAGCCAATCTGGTAGAATGGCGCGCAATAATGCTATCTCTGCAGTTGCGCCTGTTTTAAATGAAGTTGTGTCTGACTTAGGAAAAGATCACCTGAAGCAAACATTACCAATTTTGCGAGGACTGAGAGTAAAATTGGAGCAGTAATTTTTTATTTTGCTTGTTTTAATTGCTGTTCTATATTTTATCTATTACTTGGTTTTTAAATAGCAAAGCTTTGTTGAGGACTTTATGTATCGCGTTTGGAATTTTTTAACTAACTACTCTCTTCTTCTGATTTTTGGTGCTGTAATTGCTTTAATATGGGCAAATACAAATCCTCATAGTTATCACCATCTGGTAGAGTACCCGTTATGGTTCAATGATTGGCTTGGACCTAACTATAAGTACTGGGCTAAGGCCTACGGAGACGGGTACGACACTTTTGCATCAGGTGGAGCGACAAACGTCCTAAGTTTTCATTATTTAGTAAATGATATTGGTATGGCTTTCTTTTTTGCCATAGCAGCAAAAGAGGTTTGGGAAGCGATTATTTTAAAAGATGGTAGCCTTCGTGGGAAGAAAGCTGCCACTCCATTAGTTGCAACCGCCGGTGGTATGTTTGGTCCAATTGCAGTCTATTTAGGTCTGGCGGCTTTTCTGGGTTCTGATACTTACAATGCTGTTCAAAATGGTTGGGCTATACCCACAGCTACTGATATAGCATTCAGTTATTTAGTCGGACGTATAGTCTTTGGCGCTGGACATCCTGCTGTAAGATTTTTGCTTCTTTTAGCTATTGCTGATGACGCCGCTGGTCTAATTATTCTGGCAATCTTTTACCCATCGGGTGAACTAGCACCAGAATGGCTTTTAGTCTCATTTGCGGCAGCTTTTCTAACATATATTGCTTTCAACTGGCTTCCCCACCGAATGGATGACGGCAAGCAAGAACGGCCATATACAACCTTGGTTCGAAAATATTTAACTTTTTGGCCTTATTTGTTGGGTGGCTGCATAAGTTGGTATGGCTTTATGAAAGCCGGTTTGCACCCAGCATTGGGCTTATTACCTATCGTACCTGTCATTCCGCATGCTGATCGAGCCTTTGGGTTTTTTGACGCGGCTGAGGAACATGCGCATGACCTTCTAAATATGATAGAGCATGCTCTGAAGCATCCCGTCGAAATAGTTTTGTTTTTCTTTGGTTTGTTGAATGCCGGTGTAGAGTTTTCGTCCATAGGTGATGCAACTTGGTTAGTTTTGGCTGGTTTAATAATCGGAAAACCTGTTGGCATTTTTCTATTTGGGTGGCTGGCAGCGTCGCCAATGCGTTTGGGAATGCCAGAAGGAATGCGCTTAATTGATTTGGTCGTTATAGGCTTTGTGTCAGCAATTGGCTTTACGGTTTCACTGTTTGTTGCGACTGTTGCTTTCGACGCTGGCCCTGTTCAGGATGCTGCAAAGATGGGTGCTCTGTTTAGTTTTGCTGCTGCTATTCTTTCAATAGCGGCAGGAAAAGTATTCAAAGTGGAAAAGAGAAACAGTTAAATTTAAGGTAATATTTTTGTCAGATTTACCTTCATAAACGTACGTTTTTTATAATCTAAACGTAGCGTCCGTGACAGTGTTTGAACTTTTTACCTGATCCGCAAGGGCACTTTTCATTTCGCCCAGTGTTTTGCCAATTCTTTGGCATTTCCTTTTCAGGAATACGATTTATGGGCAACCCATTAGTTTTAGGTTGTTCAATTTTTTGATTTTGCCCCTGTTTGGATACCATCTGCTCAACAATGGCTTTCTGCTCTTCCTCTGTTAATGGTCGAACTTTCCCCATATGTTTTGTTACATCTAAACGTAATGAGCCCAGTAAACTTTCAAAAAGTTGGAATGCTTCATTTTTGTACTCATTTAATGGATCTCTTTGCGCGTAACCGCGAAAACTAACAACGCTTCTAAGATGCTCTAGTTTAAGTAGATGTTCCCGCCATTTTTGATCAATTGTTTGAAGTAAAATCTGTTTGCAGATTTTGCTCATATTTTCAGCGCCAAACGATTTATTTTTTTCATCCATAAATTCGTCTAATGCGTTACTTATACGATCTCTAATAACTTCATTATCAACACCATCTTCGTCAGCCCACTCGACAATTGGCAGGTTCATATTAAAAATCTCGTTTACGTAGTTTTTCAGATCTTCAGTTTCCCACTGCTCAGCATACGCTTTGGCGGGCATATATAGCTCCACAGCGTCATCTAAGACTTCTTCCCGCATATCCTCAATTATTTCATTAATTTCGGTTGATCTTAAAATCTCAAGGCGTTGCTCAAAAATTGCTTTTCTTTGATCATTCATTACGTCATCAAATTTTAGCAATTGTTTCCTAATGTCGAAATTACGTCCTTCAACTTTAGCTTGAGCTCTTTCCAAGGATTTATTAACCCAGGGGTGAACGATTGCTTCACCTTCTTCCATACCCAGTGTTGAAAGTACTTTATCCAAACGCTCAGATCCAAAAATTCGCATTAAGTCATCTTCAAGACTTAGAAAAAACGAAGAACGACCGGCATCACCCTGACGACCGGACCGGCCACGAAGCTGGTTGTCAATCCTACGGCTTTCGTGCCGCTCAGTTGCAAGCACAAATAATCCACCCGCGCCTAAAACCTTTTCTCTTTCCCCGGAATGAGAAGCTTCAATCTCAGTTCGTAATTTTTCAGGATCTTCGTTTGGATGTTTTGCTAAAGACTCAATCACTTTCATTTCTACATTGCCACCGAGTTGGATATCCGTTCCTCGCCCAGCCATGTTTGTCGCTATTGTTACGGCTCCAAGCTTACCAGCATCACCAACAATTTGAGCCTCTTGTTCGTGTTGTCTTGCGTTTAAAACGTTGTGTTTTACTTTTTCTTTTTTAAGCATATCCGACAGAAGTTCGGATTTCTCTATAGAGGTCGTTCCGACTAACACGGGCTGGCCTTTAGTATTTGCCTCCTTAATCTCTTCTATAACAGCCGCATATTTCTCAGTCTTGGTTCGATAAACTTTATCGTCTTCATCTATTCGGGTTATCGGTCGGTTGGTTGGAACTTCTATTACTCCTAGATTGTAGATTTCTTTAAATTCCTCTGCCTCAGTTACTGCCGTTCCAGTCATGCCTGATAATTTGTCGTATAGGCGGAAATAATTTTGAAATGTTACGCTGGCCAAGGTTACGTTTTCAGATTGTATTGAACAGTTTTCTTTCGCTTCTATCGCTTGATGAAGCCCTTCAGAAAGGCGACGTCCCGGCATCATACGCCCAGTAAACTCATCGATTAATACTACTTCGTCATTACGGACTATGTAATCTTTATCTTTTGTGAATAATTTATGTGCCCTTAGACCTTGATTAACATGATGAACAATAGTTGTGCTTTCTGGATCATACAGAGACTGCCCATTTGGTAATATTCCTTCTGAAAGCAGTATGTCTTCTAAATAATCATTGCCTTCATCAGTAAAGGTTACGGCTCTTGTTTTTTCGTCAATTGTGAAGTGAATATCTTCCAAAGAAGGTATTAATTTATCAATAGTTTGATACAATTCACTTCGATCTTCTGCAGGTCCAGAAATTATAAGTGGAGTTCTTGCTTCATCAATTAAAATACTGTCAACTTCGTCAACTATCGCAAAATAATGATATTTTTGATTCATCTGGTCGATTTCACTTTTCATGTTATCTCTTAGATAATCAAAGCCTAACTCATTATTTGTTGCGTAAGTTATATCGCATTTATAGGCGGATAATTTTTCTTCATCTGTTTGCTCCGGGTGGACGACACCGGTTGTCATACCTATTGACCCATATACTTTCGACATCCAATCTGCATCGCGCTTCGCTAAATAATCATTTACCGTAACAATGTGAACGCTCTTGCCCGCTAATGCATTCAGATAGGCAGGAAAGGTTGCTACAAGGGTTTTTCCTTCCCCAGTTTTCATTTCTGAAATATTACCTTGATGCAGAAAAATTCCACCCATTAATTGAGTATCAAATGCTCGTAGTCCAAGTGAGCGCTTTGCTGCTTCACGACAGTTAGCAAAAGCTTCAGGTAATAGAGAGTCTAGCGCCTCTCCATTTGTATAACGCTCTTTTAACTCGTCAGTTTTTTTTATTAATGCCTCATCAGAAAGTTTCTCAAAATGAGCCTCAAGCGAGTTGATTTTGTCAACAATTGGCTGGATACTTTTGATCTTTCGATCATTCGATGAACCAAAAGCGGCTCTTGCAAGTTTTCCAAATCCCAGCATTTTTTCTCCAATTATTTAACTTGCACAAACCCGTTTTTATAGCCTTGCTTGATATTAAAACTCAAACTAGGAATTAGGTCAGTATTTCGCGTTACTAGTAAGCGATTTAAGGGCCTCGCATAGTAGTGTCAACGTTAGCAAAAAAAACATAATTAACTTATAGATAAATTTATAACAAAATTAACACCTAAAACTCAAAAATCCTTTTGTTGGAGTGATAAATGGCCAAAATAGTAAAAGTTTCACCACTAGCTCCGTCTAGATTTCCAGATATTCCTGCCATAAAAGGAGTCAATTTTTCGTTTGCGTCAGCTGGGATAAAATATCAGGGCCGAAACGATGTAATGTTGGCAATTTTAGATCCGGGAACAGAAATTGCTGGTGTTTTCACATCTTCTTCTACTAGATCTTTTGCGGTTATAGATTGTGAAGAAAAAATCCATCTCAAAGATAGCTCTTTAGGAGCAGCCATAGTTGTAAATTCAGGTAACGCAAACGTTTTCACCGGATCTAAAGGAAAGATTTCTGTAGAAGCAATTACTTCAACAGTATCAGAAGTTTTAAATATACCTCTGTCCAGGGTCTTTTCTTCTTCGACTGGTGTTATTGGTGAGGAGTTACCTCATAATTTGATCATTGATGCATTGAACAAAATGGTGGCTGATAAAACTGAGCACGGTATTTTCGAAGCTGCAAAAACAATTATGACTACGGACACCTATCCCAAAGGCTCTGTTAGAAAAATTTTAACTGAAGAAGGCGAAATAACTATTGTAGGGATCGCCAAAGGTTCAGGGATGATTGCTCCAAACATGGCCACGATGCTAGTATACTTATTTACAGATGCATCTGTTAAAAAGGAGGTTTTACAGTCCTACCTATCCGAAATAAATGAAAAAACTTTTAATTCAATTTCAGTTGATGGTGACACATCAACGTCTGATACTGTTTTGATGGCAGCTACGGGACAATCAGGCATTAGAATAGAAAAGAACGACAAAATTTTTTCACAAGGGTTGACTTCCCTTATGACTGATCTTGCTCATCAGGTGGTTAAGGATGGAGAAGGAGCATCCAAGTTTGTTGAAATCAATATTTTAAACGCAAAAAATTACTCTGACGCAAAAACCCATGCGAAGTCTATCGCTAACTCTCCGTTGGTAAAGACTGCCATAGCGGGTGAGGACCCTAACTGGGGAAGAATTGTTATGGCAATAGGTAAATCTGGTGCTCAGGCTGAAAGGGATAAAATAAAAATATTTTTTGGTGACATACTGATAGCAGAAAACGGCTGGGTAGCCCCTAATTATTCGGAAGAAATTGGTGCGCAGTATATGAAGAACACCGCAATAAAAATCTCTGTGGATTTAGGCCTGGGGGTAGCAAATACTACTTTTTGGACCTGCGATTTTACGAGTGATTATATAAGTATCAACGCGGATTATCGTTCATGAAAATAGTCTTAGTTTCAGCAGTCGCTCTGATAGATAAAGATGGAAGGATTCTAATAGCAAAGCGCCCTGATGGAAAGTCGATGGCTGGTTTGTGGGAGTTTCCTGGCGGCAAAGTTGAATTTGGGGAAACACCAGAACAAGCTCTGGTGCGAGAGCTATCGGAAGAATTAGGTATTAAGACTTGGAACAGTTGCCTGGCTCCGTTGACATTTGCAAGCCATGCATACGAGGAATTTCACTTATTAATGCCATTGTTTGTTTGTCGAAAGTGGGAAGGAGTTGTGCTGCCAAAAGAAAAACAAGAATTGAAATGGGTTTATTCCAAAGAACTAAAAAACTACCCGATGCCCCCGGCTGATATCCCTTTAATTCCAATTCTTAGAGATTGGGTCTAAATTTTCTGATTTATTAAAGGTTTAAGGATCAATCCAGCTTTCGAGCAATTTCTTCGCGCTCAAATATTTCTATAACATCATCAGCACGGATATCTTCATAATTTTCAAAAGCCATGCCACATTCCTGTCCCGATTGAACTTCGGGCACTTCATCTTTAAACCTTTTTAAAGTTTTCAATGTACCTTCATGGATTACAATATCGTCACGAAGCAAACGGACCCCAGCACTTCTTCTGGCTACTCCTTCCGTAACTAGGCATCCAGCAATTTTTCCGACCCCTGATACTTTGAATACTTCTTTGATTTTTGCATAACCAATAAAATTCTCGCGAATCTCTGCTGAAAGAAGACCAGATGCTGCAGCTTTTACGTCATCAACTAAATCATAAATTATGGAGTAGTAACGGATTTCAACACCTTTTTGGTTTGCAGAATTTCTTGCAGAAGCATTAGCTCTGACATTGAATCCCATAACAGGTGCACCTGATGCCTCAGCCAATCCGACATCTGTATCCGTTATAGCTCCTACACCATAATGTAATACTCGCACTCTAACTTCGTCGTTGCCTATTTTTTCCATAGCTTGGACAATAGCCTCTGCTGAACCCTGAACATCAGCCTTTACAAGAATAGGCATTTCTGTGACGCTTTCATCCTCTTTTGCTTTGGCCATCAATTGTTCAAGGGAAGTTCCAGCACCAGCTGCCGCGCGTTTCTCTTTAGCGGCGTTTTCACGGTATTCAGCAATTTCTCTAGCCTGTGCTTCTGTTTCAACTACATTTAGCACGTCCCCTGCTTCAGGTGTTCCGTTCAAACCAAGAACCTCAACCGGCACCGATGGCCCAGCTTCTTGAATTCTTTCACTTTTGTCATTGATAAGTGCGCGGACTTTTCCCCATTGCTCTCCCACAACAAAAATATTTCCTTGCTTTAGTGTTCCATTTTGAACCAGAACAGTAGCCACTGGGCCACGTCCTACGTCTAACTGTGCTTCAATAACTGCTCCATGGGCTGCTCTTTTATTATTCGCCTTAAGCTCTAAAATTTCAGATTGCAAAGCAATTGCATCTAATAATTCATCAATTCCTTTTCCTGTTACCGCAGATACCTCTACATCCTGCACTTCGCCAGACATAGCTTCGACGATTACCTCGTGTTGTAATAACTCGGTACGGACTTTGTCTGGGTTCGCTTCTGGTCTGTCACACTTATTGATTGCAACAATCATTGGTACTTGAGCGGCTTTGGCGTGGTTTATCGCTTCCACCGTTTGAGGCATAACGCTGTCGTCTGCGGCGACAACCAAAACTACAATATCAGTTACTTGAGCACCTCTTGAGCGCATCGAAGTGAAGGCTGCGTGCCCTGGTGTATCTAGAAATGAAAGAACAGTACCATCTTTAGTCTTTACTTGATAAGCACCGATATGCTGAGTTATACCGCCAGCTTCACCAGAAACAACTTTGGCATTTCTTATTGAGTCCAAAAGGGAAGTTTTACCGTGATCAACGTGCCCCATAATTGTAATTACAGGTGGTCGAGGTTTAAGATCTTCAGGATTATCTTTAATTTCAGTTATCGCATCTTCAACATCAGAAGCAGAGACCCTTACAATTTTATGCCCAAACTCCTCAATTATTAGTTCAGCAGTATCCGCATCTATAACCTGGTTTTGGGTTACCATCATTCCCATTTTCATCAATGATTTTACAACTTCTGCAGATCTTTCTGCCATTCGGTTTGCAAGCTCGGAAACAATAATTGCTTCTGGAACCTGTACGTCCCTAACAATTTTTTCTCTTTCCAGAGGCTGGCCAATTGCTTTTTGTCTGGCTCGTTCTTGCTTACGCTTCATCGCCGCCATAGACTTTTGATGACTTCGCTCTCCACCGTCAAGGGCTTGGCTTAAGGTTAACTTGCCAGAACGCCTTCCTTCATCACCACGTCCACGTCCGGACGATCTGTCATCACTTTCTCGGTCTTTTTTTCTTGAGTTTGGTGATGATGGGCGAGTACTTTTTGAGTCACTAAACTCTCTGCGTTGTGGCGCATCTGGTTTAGTTACAGTTTTTGCTTCCACCGCAGCTCTTTTAGCCTGCTCTTCTGCCTGCTTTTTAGTTGCTTCCGCCTGAGCCTCTTTTTCACTCTTTATTTCTTCAGCTTTTTTTAACTCTCGTTGCCTGTTTTCCTGTTCAAGACGTCTTTGCTCTCGTTCTTTCTCGCGCTCTTTCGCGCTGGCTTCACGCTGCGCAACCTCGTCAGCCTCCCTTGCTTTAGCCGCTTGGAGCGCCTTTAATCTGCGCTCCATTTCTGTATCTGAGACCCCTGATGCGAGGCCTTTGGCACGGTCTAAGTTTGATGATTGAATGCCAGTTGTTGTTGTACCTGCTTTTGGCACAACTACTCTTTTTCTCTTTGTTTCTACGACAACGTTTTTAGAGCGCCCATGACTAAAGCTCTGTTTCACGTTACTAGCCCTTGGCCCACTTCGGACACCTAAGGTTTTTTTTCCATCATTATCGCTCATTTAGACTTTTCATCCTTTCGAAAAGAATTTTGATCTTTTACGATGCGCAATCCTTTTAGGCGCTGAGCATCTTCTACTATACGTTGAGTTAAACCACCAGATGCTAGTGCACAGTGGGTGATATTTTCTCGTCCAAAGGCTTTTCCAAGTTCTTTTGAGTTGAGCCAGCCAATATAACTTCCGCCATCAGGCGTTCTTAATCTTGATTTTTCTCTACCAGAGCCATCGCTAG
The DNA here is from genome assembly GCA_029248915.1 of Paracoccaceae bacterium. Taxonomy (GTDB): domain Bacteria; phylum Pseudomonadota; class Alphaproteobacteria; order Rhodobacterales; family Rhodobacteraceae; genus Salinivivens. The sequence goes on from JAQWIK010000050.1 coordinate 22,982, forward strand.
ACTGAATTAAAACTTTCGCAATATCTTTTTTAAGCCAGTCTTTTACTTTTTCGTATCCGCAAATACATTGTCCGGATTTCCGCGATAAACCAATTAGTTTCGTAATGCGATCTGCTATTAAATTTTCAACTTGTGTTGCTAAATTTTTTACACATGTGGCGTTTTGGTTTGCAGCTCTAGCAAATAGTTGGCTTTCTTCCGCTTTAACAATTGCAGAGCGTTTAGCCTTCACCCACATACCTCTGCCCGGTAATTTATTTTCAAGATCAGGATATATTACGTTGTTAGGGCCTAAAACAAAGCGCACCAATTCACTTTTTGACAGCACCTTGCCCGTGGCAATGCACTTTCGTTCCGAAACCTTAAATTTTTCTAAAGAAGAAGTCATAAAACAGGTTACTCTTCAATTTCCTCATTGTTAGGTGCTAGATCGTCAGGATTGACCCACCCCAGCATAACACGCGCTGTCATTACTAGATCTTGAGCTTCTTCCAAACTTACATCAAACTTTTCAAGTAATCCGTCGTCTTTTACTCTTTCACCATCAACAGTAGTCCAACCCCCAGCCAGCTCCCAGTCTGCACAGGTAGCGAATTCATCCAGGGTCTTTATTCCATCTTCTGCTAATGCCTCCAGCATCTGAGGTGACAAACCTTCAAAATTAACAAGACTGTCTTCGACTCCAAGTTCTTTAGCGCGTTGAAGAGCTTTATTTGCTTGCTCCTCAAGAAATTCTTTTGCACGTGTTTGAAGTTCTTTCGCCGTATCTTCATCAACACCATCAATGACGAGTAATTCGTCTATTTCTACGTATGCGACCTCTTCCAGATTTGCAAAACCTTCAGAAACTAATAACTGGGCAAAAAACTCATCCACATCTAAAGTCTCAATAAATAGTTGAGTTCGCTCTTCAAATTCTTTCTGCCTTCGGGCACTTTCTTCCGCTTCAGTCATTATGTCTATATCAAGGTTCGTTAGTTGACTTGCTAAACGAACGTTTTGCCCTCGCCGGCCTATTGCTAAAGAAAGCTGTTCTTCCGGAACCACAACTTCGATTTTCCCTGCTTCTTCATCCAACACGACCTTACTTACTTCAGCTGGCTGCAGTGCGTTTACTAAAAATGTTGGCTGATCTTCATTCCAAGGAATAATATCAATTTTCTCTCCTTGCAGTTCATTTACAACGGCCTGAACTCTGCTACCCCGCATCCCAACACATGCCCCAACGGGATCAATTGTTGTATCAGTAGTAAAAACTGCTATTTTTGCACGCGATCCTGGATCGCGAGCGACAGATTTAATTTCGATAACACCCTCGTAAATTTCGGGCACTTCCATTTTGAACAATTCGGACATGAACATTGGATCTGTTCTCGACAAAAATATTTGAGGTCCTCTTGTTTCTCTTCTCACGTCTTTTATGTAGCAGCGAATTCGGTCATTTGGGCGATAGCTTTCTCGTCCAATTTTTTCTGTACGCCGCAAGATAGCCTCACCGCGTCCCACATCTACGACTACATTTCCGTACTCTTCTCGCTTAACAACGCCATTAATTATAGTTCCAGCACGATCTTGAAATTCTTCATATTGACGATCTCGCTCTGCCTCACGGACCTTTTGTAAGATAACTTGTTTAGCTGATTGAGCAGCGATTCTTCCCATATCAACAGGGGGGATTTCTTCAATGTATTGCTGTCCAACTTCTGGGCTTTCCATATATTGCTTTGCCTGCTCAATAGTCATCTCAGCCTGATAGTTTTCCGCTTCCTCTTCAGTTACTACTGTACGAACACGCGTAAAAGTTGCACGGCCTGTCTTTCTGTCGATGGACACTCGTATATCCATTTCTGAACCATATCTTGACTTAGCCGCACGGGCGAGACTCTCTTCCATAGCTTCTATAACTAAGCTTGGGTCAATCATTTTTTCTCGAGCAACAGCTTCAGCTGTTTGTAAAAGCTCAAGCTGATTTGCAGAAGTAATGGCCATTATTCAATCTCCTCTAACCTGTCGGTTTCAATTTCGTCAAATTCTTTATCATCGAAGTTTTGGTTAATTTTTTTTTGTTTTAGCATTTCTTTTACTAATTCATCGGTCAATACGAGTTTGGCTTCAGCAAGCCAGTCAAATTCTAAGCCAATTGTGCCTTCGTCTAAATTAATTAAAATTTCTGAACCATTGATACCGGCCAATGTTCCTTTAAATCTTTTTTGACCTTCGATTAACTCAACTGTTTCTATTTTAGCCTCATAACCTTCAAATGCTTCAAAATCCTTAATTCTTGTAAGTGGGCGATCAATACCTGGGCTGGACACTTCAAGATTGTATGTGTCTAAAATTGGGTCTTCGACATCAAGCACAGCGCTTATACCTGTAGATATCTCAGCACATTCATCAACATTAATATATCCATCTGGTCTTGCGGCCATTATTTGCAACGTAATTTCTTTATTACTGATTAGTCTTAAACGAACTAATTCGAATCCCATATCTGAGAGGATAGGGTTGATAATTTCAAATAGCTTTTTTTCAGTAGCTGACTGAGCAATTAAATCGTTTGTCATTTTTCCCAAACATAAAAAAACGGGCCCGCGGCCCGCTGCATTTTTCCGGTGGAGTGCGTAGTGCACACCGCTTTGAGAGGCCATATATTTTGATTCAACATTTTTTGCAAGTCACCATTTGAACATTTGCTGATTTATGTAAAAAGTAAAACCAAACTAATTAAACTGAGAGTTTGGATTCACAATTGTTTATCTAGGTGAGAGTGAAATTCATGCTTTCTTATTATCCGTGACATTTACTTTTGTTTCGCTAGCTGATCGGGAATAAAAGCCTTCTGGAAGTTTAATTGCTGCAGCTAAGTCAGAAATTTGGGAGTTTGAAAACGTAATTTTATTTATGCGATCATTAACAGGATCATATTGCTCTAAAGTTATGCATTCTTCAAAATTTGTTACAGTAATATCTTCTGTTAATTGCTTACTGCCTTCGTCGAGTATCGTAATCACTGTGCAGTCAAATTCGTGTTCTATGCTAAACATTGGCGTCTCTTTGGTTTTTTGTTCTAACCAACTTGTATGAGAAGAGGTTTTTTCAAAGTAATTTATACAAAACGATGTGGTGAAAATTTCTCACTTAAACTAGTTGGAACTTGTGGGGTGTGATTAAATAAAATATCCTCGGTGATCTGACTAGCAGCAAGGCATGTCTGGAACCCATATCCCCCCTGTCCAGCGAGCCAGAAAAAATTGGGTGACCCGGCATCTGGGCCAATAACCAAAGACTGGTCAGGAGCAAAGCTTCTCAAGCCAGCCCAATTAGAAGTTAGCTTTGTTACTTTTGTTTCCATCAGCATTTCAAAATTGTAAATTCCTCGGGCGATATCCTCTTCATCGGCCCACGCATCGTGGGGATCACAGGGACTAACGTCAGCAGGCGATACTATCATGCTTCCCGCGTCTGGTTTGGCGTACCAAGTGTCATCACTACCAAATAATACTGGAAGAGAACTCAAATTATTACTGGTATCTATCTCAACCCTCGCCATTGATCTTTTATACGGTTGAATATTCTTGGGCTTCAGATTTGCAAGTTTAGCGATGTTGTCTGCCCAAGCACCACCGGCATTAATAATTATGTCTGATTGGATTTTTGAATTTATTACCCATTTATTATTATTTCTTTCGAGCTTACTAACCGCTGAATTAGTAAAAATATGAACACCATTACTAAGACATTCTTTGCGCAAGGTTTGGATCAAAAGATCTGTATCAATATCGAAAACGTCATCGCGCCAGGCCGCTTGTTTTACGGATTTCAAGTCTATTATTGGAGCTTTTTCTTTGGCTTCACTTACTGAAATTGAAGATAAGCCGAGGCTCTTAGCATGACTATTGAACGCGTCTATTTCACCATTTTTTTCTAGCGACATAAGCCCACGCTGCTTTAAAATATCCGGGTATTTATATTGCAACTCGCGAAAAGTGATCAGATTAAGTTCACAAACATCGCTATTTCCGTAATCCGATATGAACACAGCAGCTGAACGACTTGAAGAGTGGTGTGCTAGAAAATCTTCTTGCTCCCAAAGACCTATTTTAGCGTGCTTGGAAAGTCTTGCCGCAGCGGACAAACCTGCAATTCCGCCTCCTATTACAGCAATATCAAATGTTTCTGACAATTGAGAATTCTTTTTTTAAATGAGAGCCCCTAGTGAGTGAAAGGGGCTCCCTAGATTAATTTTTATTGAGGCACTTCAGCAGTTATACCTTCTACATAAAAGTTCATTCCAAGTAGTGTGCCGTCGTCAGATGTTTCTCCGGCTGCCAACCAATCGGATCCATCTTGTTTTTTAAGCGGCCCAGTAAATGGATGGTAAGTTCCATTAGCGATTGCATCGCGCATAGCTAAGGCCTCTGCTTTTATTTCTGATGGAACAGCGTCTGAAATTTCTCCTATGCCAACCATGCCTGGTCCAATTCCATCCCATGTGTCAACAGATTCCCAAGAGCCATCTAAAACGGCTTGAGTTCTTGCAACATAGTAAGGACCCCAGTCGTCAATAATTGAAGAAACCCGTGGCATTGGCGCATATTCACCCATATCAGATGCTTGTCCAAAGGTGATTACATTTCCCGCCTCTTTTGCGGCAGCTTGGGGTGCTGTTGAATCAGTGTGCTGCAAAACAACATCAGCACCTTGATCTATCAATGCCTTAGCAGCATCTGCTTCTTTCGCTGGGTCAAACCAAGTATATGCCCAGATGATGTTGAATTCTACATCTGGATTTACCTTTTTAGCATGGATATAAGCTGAATTTATTCCTCGAATAACTTCGGGAATTGGAAATGATGCAATATACCCAATTTTATTAGTTTTTGTCATTTTTCCAGCAATATGCCCCTGGATTGCGCGTCCTTCATAGAAACGTGCTTAATATGTTGATACATTATCAGAGCGCTTATAACCGGTCGCGTGTTCAAATCTTACGTTTGGAAATTTTTTTGCAACATTTATGGTGGGGTCCATGTATCCGAAGGAGGTGGTAAATATAAGATCTGCCCCTTGCATAGCCATAGTTGTCATTACACGTTCAGAGTCGGCGCCCTCGGGAACACTCTCTTGATAGATGGTTTCAACGCGATCACCAAAATGTTTTTCTACCGCTAAACGGCCTTTGTCGTGTTCGTATGTCCAACCGCCATCGCCAATTGGACCAACATAAACGAAACCGACTTTTACATCTGCAGCACTTACCGCAGTTCCTAGACCAAGGGCGAGCAGCACGCCAGCTAGTATGGATTTATAATTCATGATGTCTCCTAATATTGTTTTGCCTCATTGAGAGGCGTGGAAAGGTCGCGCCAACGAGCCAGGCGCAGTATGATGTCCAAATAAAGATATACCTACCAGAACAACTATTGTCACGAGATATGGTGACATAGAAAGAATTTCTACTGGAATAGCTACACCTATTGCCTGTAAATTAAGTTGTAAAACAGTGATACCGCCGAAAAGATAAGCACCTATTAGAACCCGCCACGGTTTCCAGCTGGCAAAAACGACAAGTGCCAGCGCAATCCAGCCAGCACCTGCTGTCATTCCTTCAGTCCATTGTGGAACACGAGCAAGACTAATGTATGCACCTCCAAGACCCGCCATTGCTCCGCCAAACATAATTGCAATGAACCGAATTCTGACCACTTTATAACCGAGAGCATGTGCAGCCTCTTGGTTTTCACCTACGGCTCTTAATACCAAACCCCATCTAGTTTTGTTCACTATAAGAGCTACTACTGCAACAACCAATATGGAGAGATAAACGATTGCATCATGAGAAAAAAACATAGGTCCTAAAATTGGAATATCTGAAAGAAATGGTATTTCAAACTTAGTTAAAGTTGGACTTTTTATTCCTTCATAAGGCTTTCCAATTAGAGCGGATAAACCCAGTCCTACCATTGTTAATCCTAAACCTGTGGCAACCTGATTAGACATCATAAACTGAGTTAGAACTGCAAATATAATTGAAAGAAGTGCCCCCGCAATAGCTGCACAAAGAAAGCCATAAATTGGTATTTGGGTATTCACAGCAATGATAAAACCAATGACAGCTCCTATAATCATCATTCCTTCAACGCCAAGATTTAGAACGCCTGATTTCTCTACTATTGCTTCGCCAATAGCTGCTAATAATACTGGCGTTGCTGAAATCATCAAAGCAGGAATAAGCAATACTAAATCTATTCCAAAAACCACCATGCTATAAGCTCCTAAATTTCAGTCTGTAATTAGTGAAAATATCGGTTGCTAACAAAAAGAATAGAAGCATGCCTTGCAAAAGTTGGATAGAGGCTCCAGGCAAACCAAGCATAAGCTGAGCTATTTCCCCGCCAATATAAGTCAAAGCCATTAGAAGGCCTGCTAACAATATTCCAATAGGATTTAACCTGCCTAAAAACGCAACGATAATTGCTGTAAAGCCATACCCTGAATTGAAAGAAATAGTAATTTGTCCAGCAGGTCCAGCTACCTCAAATAGGCCAGCCATGCCTGCCAGAAGCCCAGATGTTCCCAAGCAAAAAATAATAGTTTTAGATGGATTAATACCGGCAAAGTAAGCAGCTTTGGGCGCTTCGCCCGATATCCGTATTTCATAACCTTTTTGATGCTTAAGAAATAAAAAATATGCCAAAATAACAGATATAAATGCTGTTATTACCCCCCAGTGCATACCAGAATTAGTAATTATCTCTTCATTAAAAGCACTTGGGTAATCCTTAAAATTTCTGCTTCCTGGAAACCCCATCCCGTCAGGGTTTCGCAATAATCCCTGGCTCACAGATGCTAGTATATTTTCAGCCACGTAGACAAGCATCAATGAAACTAGTATTTCGTTTGTTTTAAAATATACCTTTAATAATGCCGGGATTAAGCCCCAAATAAAGCCTCCCAGAGCTCCAGCCAAAACCATCGCTGGAAAGATGAATATACTTTCTTGCGGATAAAAACTCAGAGCTACAGATGCTCCAAAAATAGCACCTAAGATATATTGTCCTTCAGCACCTATATTCCAAATTCCAGCTTTGAAACCAATCGATAGGCCAACGGCAATGAGAATGATCGGTCCTGCTTTTACCAAGAGTTGTGGTCTCGCATACGATGCAAAACTTTCGTCAAACAAGGGATCCCAAAAAATAAGTTTTATTGCGCTAAATGCTGATGCGAATTCATCAAGCAATAGTCCGAACATTATTCCTCCAAAAAGCATTGTTAGAAAAACTGCTATTAGAGGAGTTGTGACGGCCCAGGCCCGGGAAACATTTCTGCGCTTTTCAAGTCTGAGCATGGCTATCAAGATCTAAATCAGATCCTCCCATGAGCAATCCAACATCCTCTGAAGACAGGTGTCCAAGCTCATATATTCTGGACATGTAGCCGTTGGTTAAGACTGCAAAAGTATCACAGATTTCAAAAAGTTCATCTAAATCCTGGCTGATTACTATAACTGCAGACTTTTGAGAAGCCAGATTTAAGATTGATTGCCGTATGAAAGCAGCGGCTGCTGCATCAACGCCCCATGTTGGTTGGTTGACAACAAAAACTTTCGGCTTTTCAAGAATTTCGCGCCCTATCACAAATTTTTGTAAGTTGCCTCCAGATAGCGAGGCTGCGGTATTATCTAACGTTGGTGTTCGGACATCAAATTCAGAAACAATCCTACTTGTTTTTGTGCTTATGTTTTTGAAATTAATAATACCCCACTTATCGATTACATCTTTTGAATGTGAAGTCATGAGTGTGTTTTCAACAAGTGACATTGCGGGGGCGGCTGCGTGCCCCAATCTCTCTTCTGGAGCGGCTCGAAGCCCTAATTCGCGACGTTGATTGGGGCGAAGGTGTCCGATATGCCGATCCAATAGCGTTATAGTTTTTGGGCTCGTTTTCGTCTCTCCAGATAAGGCTCCAAGAAATTCATCTTGACCATTACCAGCCACACCTCCAATTCCTAGTATTTCACCTACGCGAACGGAAAAGTTAATATTTGATAAAGAAGTTCCAAAAAAGTCTTTAGAATGAACAGAAAGATTAGAAACTTTTATAAGTTCTTCCCCAAATGTTCGATTTTTTCTAGACGGACTGGAAAATGATTTACCAACCATCATTTCACCAATTTTCTTTGCACTAGTATTTTTAGGTGTGCAGGACCCTACTTTCTCTCCATTTCGTAGAATTGTCGCAAAATCACAAATTTCGCGTATTTCCTCCAATTTATGTGAAATATATAAAATTGATTTGCCCTCTTTTTTAAGCCTAAGAAGTGTCTCAAAAAGTGTTGTCACTTCATTTGGGGTTAAAACAGAAGTTGGTTCATCCATAATAAGTAATTTAGGGTTTTGGAGAAGGCACCTGATAATTTCTACTCTTTGACGTTCGCCAGCTGACAATTGTCCAACTAGCCTCTTCGGATCTAATGGGAGACCGTATGATTTTGAAACAGTTTCAATTTTTTGCGATAGATCATTAATTTTTGGTGGATTTTCCATCCCTAGAGCAATGTTTTCAGCAACATTCAAAGCATCAAATAAGGAAAAATGTTGAAAGACCATTGCTATGCCGCTTTGACGAGCTTTACTTGGCTCTGATGGTCTAAAATTTTCTGAAACTAGCTTCATGTTACCAGAATCTGGCTGCATTAAGCCATATATCATTTTCACGAGCGTTGACTTTCCAGCCCCATTTTCACCTAACAATGCATGAATTTCGCCTGAATTAATTTCAAAACTTATATTTTCGTTAGCTTTTACACCGGGAAATGATTTGGATATGCCGTTAAGTTGTAACAAAACTTCGGCCACGCAACACTCCTTCATGAACTTTCGGTTTACCGATCTTAGAGAGTATCACTTTAAGGACAATAATTTCTGGCTCAAGTGCAAAATTTTCAGAAATACGCGTTGTTAAAAAATAAAAATTGGGGCAAACCTAAGAGCAGATTTAATTTTGTGGAAATTTTATGTCTTTGGCTGCCAAATTTGTTCATCTACGACTTCATTCAGAGTATTCACTTTTACAAGGAGCAATGCGTCTAAAATCTCTTCCTGACCTATGCATTGAAGAGAATATGCCCGCTGTGGCTGTAACGGATAAAAATAATTTGTTTTGTGCATTAGAATTCTCTGTTTCTGCCAGTAGCAAAGGCATACAGCCAATAATCGGTTGCCAAATAGATACCCAATATTCAGATTTAAAAGTTGGCGAAACTTTACCAAAAATAGCACCCCTTGTTTTAATCGCTCAGAGTGAAAAGGGTTATCAAAACTTAATGAAACTTAATTCTTGCCTCTACCTCAATGAAGATAGGAGAGGTTTACCTCGAGTTGATCTGCTTGAGCTGGAAAAATATTCAGACGATCTAATTTGCCTTTCAGGCGGTCCTGGAGGGCCAATTGGTTCTTTGCTTGCCGATGGTCAGATCGACGAAGCAACAAGCATAGCATCTAGGCTTTTAGGAATTTTTTGCGATCGTTTTTATATTGAATTGCAGCGGCATCCTGAAGAGGGTGGGTTACCTTTTCTAGAGCAAAAAACCGAGCCATTTTTTTTAAAAATTGCATACGAAATGGAAATTCCAGTTGTTGCAACAAATGATGTACATTTTTTAAATTCTGAGGCTTATGAATCTCATGACGCGTTGCTCTGCATAGCTGATGGTGCTTATGTTGATCAACAAGAGCCCAGAAGACGTCTAACACGACAACATTATTTCAAAACGTCGTCTGAAATGTTGGCTCTTTTTGCTGATATCCCGGAGGCAATAGAGAATACTGTAGAAATTGCTAAACGCTGTTCTTTTATGGTTTCATGTCGTGATCCAATATTGCCAAAATTTGCAGATGATGAAGTCGCTGAGTTGCGCCGTCAAGCTAATGAAGGCTTGCAAAAAAGGCTTGCGGTAATTCAACATGCGGCATCAATGGAGGAATACCAAAAAAGGTTAGACTTTGAGCTTAACGTAATCATTGATATGGGTTTCCCAGGTTACTTTTTGATTGTTGCTGATTTTATCCAATGGTCGAAGAAAAATAGAATTCCAGTTGGTCCCGGTAGGGGTTCAGGTGCTGGATCACTTGTGGCCTATTCACTTACAATAACAGATTTAGATCCTATTAGGTATTCGCTACTCTTTGAGCGCTTCTTAAATCCAGATCGGGTCTCAATGCCTGACTTTGATATTGATTTCTGTATGGATCGTAGAGAAGAGGTAATACGATATGTGCAGGAAAAATATGGCCATGATCGTGTTGGTCAAATAATCACATTTGGCGCATTGCTGTCAAAGGCAGCTATCCGAGATATCGGACGTGTATTGCAAATGCCTTACGGGCAAGTAGACCGGCTTGCTAAGATGATACCAGTTGAAGGTGTCAAACCAGTATCCATAGAAACAGCTATTGAAGAAGAGCCTAGATTTAAGGAAGAGGCAAAAAATGAAGAAGTCGTGGGAAGGCTTTTGAATTACGGAAAAGAAGTTGAAGGTCTTTTAAGGAATGCTGCAACGCATGCTGCTGGAGTTGTAATTGGAGACAGGCCTTTAGATACATTAGTACCACTATATAAAGATCAAAAATCAGATATGCCGGCAACTCAATATAATATGAAATGGGTTGAACAATCTGGATTGGTGAAATTTGATTTTTTAGGCTTAAAAACATTAACAGTTATTCAGAATGCCGTTGAATTAATTTTGAAGTCTGGGCGCCCTTTACATGTAAGCGCTGATGGTAATGAATTATATGTGCCTCAAAATGGTGCTGAAAATGAAATAAATGCTATCCCCTTAGACGATGACGCAACTTACCATCTTTATTCATCAGCTAAAACGTATGCGGTTTTCCAGGTTGAAAGCCAGGGCATGATGGATGCACTTAAGCGCATGAAGCCAACTTGTATTGAGGATATTGTGGCTTTGGTGGCTCTATATCGACCAGGGCCAATGGAAAATATCCCGGCTTATTGCGAGGTGAAAAATGGCTTAAAGGAACGCATATCGATACACCCGCTGATTGACGATATTTTGGAAGAGACACAGGGTATAATTGTTTATCAAGAGCAAGTTATGCAAATCGCTCAGGTTATGGCTGGATATAGTTTGGGTGAAGCGGATTTATTGCGTAGAGCTATGGGTAAAAAGATTAAAGAGGCAATGGATGCTGAGCGTCCAAAATTTGAAAAAGGCTCTGCTGAAAATGGGGTTGATACGAACAAAGCATCTGAAATTTTTGATTTATTGGAAAAGTTTGCAAATTATGGTTTTAATAAATCGCACGCTGCGGCTTATGCAGTAGTAAGTTATCAAACTGCATGGTTGAAAACTAACCACCCATTGGAATTTATGGCAGGTGTAATGAATTGTGATATTCATTTAACCGAAAAACTTGCAATATATTTTGAGAAAGTTGTTAAAAAAGAGTTAGAGCTTCCTTATGTGCCGCCTTGTGTTAATAAATCTTATGCAACATTTTCGGTAGTAAATGGATCGTTAGTTTACGGATTGGGTGCGCTTAAAAATATTGGAATTGAGGCTATGCAACTGATCATAGAGGCACGAGGCTCAACTTCTTTTTCAACCCTTTTTGATTTAGCTAGAAGAGTTGATCTAAAACGGGTAGGCAAAAGACCTTTAGAAATGTTGGCTAGAGCAGGTGCTTTTGATGAGCTTGACCCTAATAGAAAAAGGGTCTTCGAAGCTCTTGAAGATCTAGTTTATTATTCAGTGGCAGTTCATGAACAAAAATCGTCAAACCAAGTCTCGCTGTTTGGCGAAACTGGTGATGATTTGCCAGAGCCTCGTATTAAGGATTATCAAGACTGGCTTCCAGCTGAACGATTAGCTGAGGAGTACATTGCTATAGGCTTTTATTTGTCTGATCATCCATTGGGCGATTATGCCAGTGCTTTAAAACGAAATGGTGTTTTGACCTTAGACGAAGTGATTAGTAAAGCGGAAGCAGGCCCTTTTGTTGCTAAAATGGCGGGCGTGGTAGCCAATCGACAAGAAAGAAAATCAGCGCGAGGAAATCGTTTTGCATTTCTCCAACTGAGCGATAAAACTGGTTCTTATGAAGCCACTCTATTTTCAGAAGTTCTTGAAAAATCAAGGGAATATATAGAAACCGGGTCAAAGGTTTTGATGACAGCGGAAGCTTCGTTAGAGTCTGACCAAATTAAGTTATTAGCTAGATCAATTAGTCCTTTAGACATTGGAATTTCAAAAGTTGATGCGGAAGGAATGCGAGTTTTCGTAAATGACGAAAAAGTAATTAGTTCCGTTGCTTCAGTATTAGATCAATCGAGAGATCAAATTAAAATAGGGGCTAAAGGTCCAATATACTTGCGCCTTATTAATTCAACTTTGCCTGGGGAGGTCGAAATTGATTTGGGCGAAAATTTCCCGATAAATCCGCAAATTAGAGGTGCGATCAAGAGCCTCAATGGGGTTGTGGAAATTGAAGAAATATAGACAATGGTAGCTGTAGATTTAGTAAAAACTTTTCACTAATTAAATTCCTGCTAAGTGTTCAGCCGTAAGGGAAGATACATGAGCGATCAATTCAAAATTACTTTGGCCCAACTCAACGCAACAGTTGGCGATTTAAAAGGTAATGCTGATAAAGTAATAAAAGCATGGGACAATGCGCGTGATGAGGGTAGTAACATTATAGCGTTTCCTGAGCTGTTTATAACTGGATACAATCCCCAAGATTTAATTTTAAAACCGGCTTTTCAAAAAGCTTCTACTGAAATGATCCAAAAAATAGCAGAAACTTGTTCGAAAGGCCCAACCATCGCTGTTGGTGGACCGTTTTCTGACAATGAAAATCTTTACAATGCCTACTACATTTTGTCAGAGGGCAAGATACAAGCAATTATTAAAAAGCATCATCTTCCCAATGAAGAAGTCTTTGATGAAGTTCGCCTGTTTGCATCTGGTAATGTGGATGGGCCATTCCAGGTTGATCAAATGCGGATAGGAAGCCCAATATGTGAAGATGCATGGCATACCGATATAGTGGAAACTCTAACTGAGACAGGAGCTCAAACTCTGTTGGTTCCAAACGGAAGCCCATATTACAGGGGTAAAACAGAAATCAGACAAAACGTAATGGTTTCTAGGGTGATAGAAAGTGGATTACCTCTTGTTTATCTAAATTTAGTAGGTGGCCAAGATGATCAGGTTTTTGATGGGGGATCTTTTGTATTAAATCCTGGCGGCGAACTCGCTTTGCAAATGCCGCAATTTGAAGAAAACATTGCAACCTGTGTTTTTAAAAAAACTGCGGGGGGCTGGATGGCCGACGCTGGGCAAAAGCATCGTATTGTTGAGCCATTAGAGTCAGATTATTTTGCAATGGTAATAGGACTGCGCGATTATTGTAAAAAGGCAGGCTTTGATAGGGTTGTTATCGGTCTTTCTGGAGGAGTTGATAGTGCTCTGGTAGCAACTATTGCAGTTGATGCATTAGGGCCACAATCTGTAAGAACCGTTATGCTTCCATCTGAATACACGAGCAAAAGCTCGCTTGATGATGCTGCTGAATTATCTAATAATTTAAATTGTCGATATGACTATCTTTCAATTGAAGAAGGTCGGCTTGCAATTTCTGAAACACTATCAGATTTATTTAAGGGTAAAGAGCCTGATTTAACTGAAGAAAATATTCAATCGAGATTACGAGGGTTATTATTGATGGCAATTTCCAATAAATTTGGTGAAATGTTGCTAACTACGGGGAATAAGTCTGAAGTTTCAGTGGGTTACGCCACTATATATGGTGATATGGCGGGTGGTTATAATCCAATAAAGGACCTTTATAAAACACGTGTATTTGATATCTGTAGGTGGCGTAATGAAAACGCCAGACATTGGATGAAGGCCTCAGGGGTAAATGTTATTCCAATTAATATAATTGAAAAACCGCCTAGTGCTGAGCTGCGTCCTGACCAAAAAGACAGTGACAGTTTGCCAGATTATTTTGTCTTGGATGGAATACTAAAAATCCTCGTTGATGAAGATGGAACTATAGATGATTGTACCGCTGTGGGGTATAGTGAAGAGGACGCCAAACGTGTTCAAAAGTTATTATTTATAAATGAATATAAGCGTTTTCAGTCAGCGCCAGGGACGCGGTTAAGTAAACGTGCTTTTTGGCTTGATCGGCGCTATCCCATAATTAACCGCTGGTGCGAATAGTGAATTTTGTTCATCTGCTTAGCTCGATAAGATGAATGTATGCCCTCTTTATGTCGAAAATGTTTCAATACTTTTACCGAAGAAGGACGATGTCCAATCTGCAATTCACCGTTAGTGGTATCCCATGATGAGTTGTTTAGTCTGAATATCGCACATATGGATTGTGATGCTTTCTATGCAAGTGTTGAAAAACGTGACAATCCGGAATTAGCAGATAAGCCCGTAATTATTGGAGGTGGCAGACGTGGCGTTGTTTCTACCGCCTGCTACATTGCCAGAATATGCGGTGTAAAATCAGCAATGCCTATGTTTAAGGCTCTGGAGAAGTGCCCAGATGCAGTCGTTATCAGGCCTCGGATGAAAGTGTATGCTGAAATAAGTCAACAGATTAGGATAATGATGACTGACATTACACCTATGGTTGAACCGTTGTCTCTTGATGAAGCTTTTATGGATTTGTCTGGCACTCATAAATTACATGGAGTTCCACCGGCTGTAATGCTTGCAAAGTTGATGGATAGGATTAGTGGAAAATTAGGTTTGACTGGGTCAATTGGGCTATCGCACAATAAATTTTTGGCAAAGATTGCTTCAGATCTCAATAAGCCAAATGGATATTCAATAATTGGCGAAGCGGAAACTGGCTCTTTTTTAAAAGATAAATCTGTTCGATTGATATGGGGAGTAGGCAGTTCAGCGCAAAAGTCATTAGAAAAGGCAGGTATACGGACTTTCAGTGACTTGCTGAGGTGGGACAGAAAAGATTTAGCAAAAAAATTTGGTTCTATGGGTGATCGTTTATGGTTTTTGGCAAAAGGTCAGGATGCTCGGATTGTATCAAATAATGACCGAGTTAAGTCTATTTCCAACGAGACGACTTTGTTTGAAAACACAAGTGACTTGCGCGTTTTAGAAGGACATTTATGGAGGCTTTGCGAAAAAGTGTCTTCGAGAGCCAAATCTAAGGGATTAGCTGGTTCAGTTGTGATTTTGAAATTAAAATCATCAAACCATAAGTTGATAACGAGAAGGCTCACGTTACGAGATCCAACACACTTGGCAGATATCCTGTTTCGTTCAACTTATCCTTTGATGAAAGCATCAATCTCAAATGGCCCATTTAGGCTGGTAGGTATAGGATTATCGGGGCTTTGTTTTGCAAGCCAAGCAGAGCGTGAGCCAGAACTTTTAGATAATGGAGCTCTCAAAAGGATCAAAGTTGAGCGTGTTACTGATGAAATTAGAGAAAAATACGGAGATGAAGCAGTGATAAAAGGCAGATCACTTCTTTAATCATTCAGCAGCAATTTTTTCTGACTTGCAAATTAATGATGATATTTGAATAAGTGCAGGTAAGAGCCGTGTTTTTAATTCCTCAAACTCTGAGTTTGGTAAAATTTTTTCTTCATCCATATAAAGTGATCGATCAATTTCTAACTGAAGTGCATGGATCCTTTTTTTAACTTTGCCATGGTGTTTTGTTATGAAGGCACCCGCAAACGGTGTATTTTTTGCTACTCTGAAATCATGTTGTTTTAAAATTGAAATTACGAGATTCGTGAACTCAGGATCGCTTGACATACCGAACCTGTCACCAACAACAATTTCTGGTGGTTTGATAAAAGATGATTGCGTTGAGACAGCCTCGTGCGGCATTGAGTGTATGTCTATTAATAAACTTTGACCGAAAACAGACTGAGACCTTTGGAGAAGATTTGACAGGTCCGTGTGATAAGGTTTCCAGTAATATTTTATTCGTGATTGCGCTTGTTCAAAACTTAGTTTCCCTCGATAGATTTCCTTTCCATGCGAAACCACTCTTGGAATAACACCTAAACCAGATGAAATTCGTGGATTTTTTATGTTATTTTTAATTCCACTGATTAAAGCAGGATCTAATTCGTCTGTTGAACGATTTAGGTCTATAAAAGCTCTTGGTGCATTTGCAATTATCTTAGGTGCCCCATATTTCTCAATACCATCAATCAATTGGTCCAAGAAAGCATCTTCTGAAGATCGAATCGATAGCTGGTCTAATATCGATTGATTCAAAAATGATACGCCGTAGTCTCGACCAGAATGTGGTAAAGCAAAAACAACTCCAGATGTAAGTGAAACTGGCTCAACTATACTATGCTGTCTAATATCGGCAAAACCACTATTCATATTTTAAGGTTAGCGTAAAATATATTAAATCAAAAGCTCTTGATGTCTGATCAATGTAATATTATAGACCCCCATCGGCGCGGTAATCCCGCGCCCCCATTGTTGGGGTGCTTAGTTCGTCGGTTTGGGCGGTTAGCTCAGCGGTAGAGCACTACGTTGACATCGTAGGGGTCACTGGTTCGATCCCAGTACCGCCCACCAGTTGAGCTCGTTTGAGCAAAATAAAGGTGCTTACTTGCACCGCGAAAAAAAAGGAGAACCTTATGAAGGTTAAAAATTCACTCCGTTCGCTGAAGCAGCGACATCGTGACTGCCGAGTAGTACGACGTCGTGGGCGTGTATACGTCATAAATAAGACTCAGAGACGTTTCAAAGCTCGACAAGGTTAAAAACTAACCGTTTATCTCACTCACGATTTCTTGGGCTGCTTTCTTAGGGTTGGAAGACCTTAATATTGGTCGGCCTACTACAATATGATTAGCCCCGTTTTGGATAGCAAAATGAGGCGTAGAAATTCTTTTTTGATCCTCAGTTTCAGACCCTTTCGGACGAACACCAGGTGTAATGATTAATTTTCCTGAAGCACTGTCCAAGTCTCTAATTTTATTGCTTTCTAAAGGTGAAGCAATAATACCATCTGCTCCCGCCTCGAACGCCCGGCCCGCTCTCTCAACCACCAAATCACTGATTTCGCCAGATTTATAAAGATTATCATTTAAATCTTCCCGATCTAGCGAAGTTAATATTGTTACGGCAAGTATCTTTAGATTTGAACCTGCGGCACCCTCTTTTGCTGCGTTTACTACACTAGGATCACCGTGAACTGTTAAAAAGTCTAACTCGTATTTGGCTATACCTTTTACGGCAGCCTCGATTGTAGCCCCAATATCAAAAAGTTTAAGATCTAAAAAAATCCGTTTACTGTGCTCCTGCTTAAGTTCATCTGCAAGAGCAAGACCTCCTCCAGTTAACATTCCAAGTCCAATTTTATAAAACGATACAGTTTCACCCAATTTGTTAACAATATCCATGCCTGCGATTATATTTGGAACATCTAAAGCAACTATTAAGCGATCATCTGACATACTTTCTCCAAATTTAAATACACCACCCCGCTTGTTTCAGCGAACTTTTTTGCCGTCAAGCGTGTATAGGAAATATTTTAGGAGATTTAGAAGCCTTAGGACATTAATGCATTATCTTGAAATTAACTCAAACAATACCCAACTAGTTATCGAGGCCGGAGTGAATATGCTAAAGCTTAGGTATTCCAGACAGTGCTTGTGAAAAGGAGAAAAACCATGGACTTAAACAAGTTCACGGAGCGGGCAAAAGGCTTCGTTCAAAATGCTCAATCGTTAGCAATCAGTGAAAACCATCAGAGGCTTCTGCCGGATCATTTACTCAAGGCTTTAATATCAGATGACCAAGGCCTTGCAGCAAATCTCATATCTAAATCTGGAGGAAACGTTGATGAAATCTCGCTTTTCTTAAACACATTTTTGGAAAAGCAGGTACAGGTGAAAGGGAATGTTCAGCCATTTGCTGATCCTTCATTTTTAACAGTTTTAGAAGAAGCAGAAAAACTTGCCCAAAAATCTGGTGATCAATTTGTTGCTACGGAAAGATTATTAACAGCTCTAGCGGTGGTAAAGTCTGGAGCTCAACAAGCATTGCTTTCAGCAGGGATGACTGCTCAAAAAATTAATAGGGCTATTGAAACACTGCGGAAAGGTCGCACGGCAGATAGTGTAAGTGCTGAAGACAATTATCAAGCACTAGAAAAATATGCTCAAGATCTTACCCATGCTGCCCGCGATGGAAAAATTGATCCAATCATAGGACGTGATGAAGAAATACGGCGCGCCATGCAAGTTCTCTCACGTAGAACAAAAAATAATCCTGTTTTGATTGGAGAGCCAGGCGTTGGAAAGACAGCTATCGCCGAGGGAATGGCCTTACGAATTGTAAATGGGGATGTTCCAGAATCGTTAAGAAATAAAAAACTAATGGCGCTTGATATGGGATCTTTGATTGCTGGGACAAAGTATCGTGGAGAATTTGAAGAAAGATTAAAATCTATTTTAATTGAAATATCTGCTGCGGCTGGTGAGATCATTTTATTTGTGGATGAAATGCATACTTTAGTGGGTGCAGGGAAAACCGAAGGTGCGATGGATGCAGCAAATCTAATCAAACCAGCGCTTGCCCGGGGGGAGCTACACTGCATTGGCGCTACTACTCTTAACGAATATCGCAAATATGTGGAAAAAGATGCGGCTTTAGCGAGACGATTTCAGCCTATCCTGGTCCAGGAGCCAACGGTTGAGGATACAATATCAATTCTTAGAGGAATTAGAGAAAAATATGAATTGCACCATGGTGTAAGGATATCCGATTCTAGTTTAGTTGCCTCAGCCACTCTTTCAAATCGCTATATTACAGATCGTTTTTTACCCGATAAGGCAATTGACTTAATAGATGAGGCAGCAAGTCGCTTGAGAATGCAAGTGGACAGTAAGCCAGAAGAGTTAGATGCTTTAGATAGAGAGATTTTACAAAAGCAAATAGAGGCGGAAGCTTTACGATTAGAGGAAGATGCTGCTTCTAAAAAACGGCTTTTTTCTCTGGAAAAAGATTTAATTGATTTACAAGAGCGTAGTGCTGAACTGACCGCGAAATGGCAGGCCGAAAGAGATGAATTGGCTGGTGCTCGTGATCTAAAAGAACAATTAGAAAAAGCCCGTGCGGATCTAGACATTGCAAAACGTGCTGGCAATTTAGTTAAGGCAGGTGAGCTTTCGTATAGCATTATTCCCAAGCTTGAAAAACAAATATCAAAAGTGGAAGATAAAGCGGCTGAAGGTAAAATGGTCGAAGAAACAGTTTTGCCTGACCAGATAGCTTCTGTCGTCGAGCGGTGGACGGGAATCCCAACAACAAAAATTTTAGAAAGTGAACGAGAAAAGCTACTCCGTATGGAAGACGTGTTGGAGAATAGAGTAATAGGCCAAAGGAAAGCTGTCAGAGCACTAGCTAATGCTGTGCGCAGAGCGCGAGCGGGCTTAAATGATGAAAATAGGCCGTTGGGTTCATTCTTATTTTTAGGTCCTACGGGTGTTGGTAAAACTGAGTTGACCAAAGCAGTCGCAGAATTCTTATTTGAAGATGAAACCGCAATGATGCGGGTGGATATGTCTGAATTTATGGAAAAGCATGCGGTTGCGCGTTTGATCGGAGCTCCCCCAGGCTATGTGGGATATGATGAAGGCGGTGTGCTGACTGAAGCAGTTCGCCGTAGACCCTATCAAGTAGTCTTATTTGATGAAGTTGAAAAAGCCCATCCAGATGTTTTTAATATTCTACTCCAAGTTCTTGATGATGGGATGCTTACTGATAGCCATGGGCGTGTGGTGGATTTCAAACAAACACTTATTATTTTGACATCAAATTTGGGTGCCCAGGCCCTTAGCCAATTACCTGAAGGTTCAAATTCATCTGATGCGAAAAGAGATGTAATGGATGCGGTAAGAGTGCATTTCAGGCCAGAATTTTTAAACCGTCTTGATGAAATATTAGTTTTTGACAGACTTGCTAGAAAAGAAATGTCAGCAATTGTTGATATTCAACTGAATAAGTTGGCAAAACGCCTGAATGCTAGAAATATAAAAATTGATTTAGATTCGAGTTCAAAAGCTTGGTTAGCAAATGAAGGTTATGATCCAGTATTTGGCGCCAGACCTTTGAAAAGGGTAATACAGAACGCAATACAAAATCCAATAGCAGAAATGTTATTATCAGGCGATATTGATGATAACGATACAGTTCATGTAACAGTTGGTTCAGATGGATTGATTGTAGGTGACCGAGTCGGTACGTCGGGTGTTTCTCCCCCTGAAGACGTGGTTGTTCATTAAAAAAGAAAGTTTTTTGTGATAAACGAGCGAATTTATACCTCTGAGAAGAATCTATGTAGAGAATCTTCGACTCAATATCTGGTGAAATTTAAAGGATTGCTGACTAATTGTGGGGCGTGTGTAATTTTATAGAAATTTGAGTAAGAAATACGATATATTATTTCCTACAGTTTTTCCTCTAAATTATTATTTTTATACAAAAAAAACCCTATAAATATGGGAAAAAGGGACTTTCAATAAGATTTTGAAAGAAATATTTTCTTTTTATCAAAAAAGGGGTTGCGAGATACGGTAGTAATGGTTAGAAGCCCCTTCACTGGCAGTGTTTCGGCATTTGTTGGTGTGGCTGGATTAGTAAATTACTAGTTTAGCTGTAAAAATTCAGAGGTGATGATCGGCGGTAAGCGCTAAATAGTAAACGCGCTGCGGCTTGGTTTGTGTCTTTGAAACGTTATTTGAAAATTTGGAACACAGAAGAGATATGTGGGCAGTTTGATTCATTCGATGGATCAGCTTTTGCATATCGCACTATTAGGGGTAACCCGATGATGTAGTGTCAGCTTCACTGTTTGTCGGCTTTCGGTAACTTTGGTTACTGATGCAACAAACAGTTTTGATCGGTTTGAACAACCGATCAGTGATGTGCAGAGGTTCGAACGTCAAGGTTAAGCATTTATGCTTTTCAACTTGAGAGTTTGATCCTGGCTCAGAACGAACGCTGGCGGCAGGCCTAACACATGCAAGTCGAGCGCGCCTTCGGGCGAGCGGCGGACGGGTTAGTAACGCGTGGGAACGTGCCCAGATCTACGGAATAGCCACTGGAAACGGTGAGTAATACCGTATACGCCCTTTGGGGGAAAGATTTATCGGAGAAGGATCGGCCCGCGTTAGATTAGATAGTTGGTGGGGTAACGGCCTACCAAGTCTACGATCTATAGCTGGTTTTAG
>JAQWIK010000051.1 GCA_029248915.1 Paracoccaceae bacterium
GGGACAGTATCAATAATACTCGCTTTTCCGACCAAACCTGATATCGGTAAACCTCCGCCTATACTCTTTCCTACACATGTTAAATCAGGATCAATGCCATAGTGTTCCATAGCAAACATCTTGCCCGTACGTCCTATGCCAGATTGAATTTCGTCAGCGACCATTACGATCCCATGCTCATCACACAGTTCGCGTAAATATGAAACAAAGTCCCGTGTGGCAATATTATATCCACCTTCTCCCTGGACAGGTTCAAAGAAAATGGCAGCAATTTGATCTGGTGGGCAGTCACTCCTAAATAAAGTCCCAAAGGCACGTTTTGTATCTTCCAGAGTTATGCCCCTAAATTCATCAGGAAAAGGCAATCTGTATATTTCTCCTGGAAATGGACCAAAACCTTGCTTGAAAGGTATCATTCTCGCACTGAGTGCCATCCCCATATACGAGCGTCCATGGTATCCATTTGTAAAAGTAATAAGCGCCGACCTTTTTGTATGATAACGAGCGACTTTAATTGCATTCTCTACGGCCTCACCGCCCGCTGAAAAAAACATTGATTTCTTTTCAAAATCGCCGGGATAAATTTCATTGAGGCGTTCTGCGAGTTCTATGTAACTTTCATATGGTGTAACTTGAAAACAAGTATGAGTAAGGGTATCTAACTGATCCTTTATAGCAGTAACAACTCTCTCATTACGATGGCCAGTATTTTGGCAGCCAATTCCACCACAAAAATCAATATATCGTTTGCCTTCTACGTCCCATATTTCCGAATTTTCCGCTCTATCTGCTATGAATGTAGATGAATAAGCGATAGCCCGAGCAACGGAGCGGTCACGTCGATTTTCAATTCCCTTATTAGTTCTCATTTGTAAGGTCCATTTTTTGGTTGTTAGTGCCCACCAAGGCAAAAATGCCCTGGTGGATTTTTCTTTAGTAAGATTTTCCTTAGTTAAGGAAGCAGGTCGTTGACTTCTTCAACGAGCTCCTCTTGAAGCGCAGCCATATCGTTAGAGTCGCCAGTAACGATTGACTCCATGCCGTCATACAATACTTGCGTGATAGCCAGCCCGTTGTCACCAGGATAAGCAATCCAATCAGCTAATAGCCCAGATTGCTCAACCGCAGTGTATTTATTTGGGTTTTGCGCATAGAAATCAGTAAGCAAATCATTTGCTGCTTTGTTTGGTGGAATATACCCAGTCGTTTCTGCAACTAGTGCGGCACCGATACCGGAAGTTGCAAACTTTACAAATTTCCAAGCTGCGTCAACCTCTGCTGCATCTTCTGATGTTGATACCATCATTACAGAGTTTCCACCTGCTGGCAGGCTAATTGGTGGTTGACCCATTCCTGGATATTTTCCAGTTTTTAGTTCGAAGTCACCTTTGGCTCTTTCTATTGCTCCAACAGCTGAAGTTGACCAGAAGTACATAGAAACTTCTCCTGAATTAAACGGCACACCAGCGTCACCAGCTGACAAATTAGGCATATCACATTCGCGGAATAGTTTTTTCATTTGCTCTAGAGCCGCAAGACCTGCATCACCATCAAAGTTTACTTTTCCATCTTTCAGAATTGGCTCACCTTGGCTCCACATAAGGGCTTGGAAAAACCAGTTTCCAGTCACACTCCAACCCCACCACATTGGGGTCTTATGTCCATCTGCCATGAGTGTTTTGCAGGCTGCTATAACTTCGTCCCAAGTCGTGGGAAGTTCATTTATTCCAGAAGCTTTCAAATTATCCATATTATAGTAACCAACGGGAAGCGAAACTGAGTAAGGAAGTCCATAAACTTCACCATTAAATGTACCCAAATCTAACATTGCTTGGTGGTAACCGTCCTTTGCAAAGTTTGCTTCTTTAGCAATAAAAGGCTCAAAAGATTTAGCTATTCCTTTTTCAACCAAAATTGCCTGGCGGTTCAAACCTTGAAATGTAACATCAGGCAAATCACCAGCTACCGCTTCACGTAAAATAGTATTTGTACCATCTTCATAGTTTTCATAAGTAGCACGAAACTTTACTGTAATATCTGGATGGGCTTTATTGAATTCCGGTATCAGCCTTTCCATTGTGACATCGAAAAGTGATGAGTAAGCATACCCCACTTCGATCTCGACTGCCTGAGCAGGTGTCATCATGACACTACCTGCTAAAGCAATTGCAGAGAGTTTAGTTAAATTTTTCATCTTTACCTCCAGTGTTCTGAGACTATTTTTCTATAAATAGATTTCTAGTCCCTGTTAAAACCGGCTAAGGCTTTGATGCCACACCGGTATCCCTTAAATTTACTTCATTCCAGTCATTGTAATTCCCTCAATAAAGCGTCTTTGAGCGAGTAAGAAAATAATTACTAATGGTAAAACGATAACTGTGGTGGCAGCCATCATAGGCCCATATTCGTTCCCATCCATATCTGACTTAAACATTCGCAAACCAAGAGGTGGTGTCATGAGATCTTTATTTCCAGTGACAACAATTCTTGGCCAGTAGTAGTCATTCCAATGTGCTACTACTGAAAAGATACCAAACGCTAATAGTGCAGGAATAGCAGTGGGCAGCATAACTTGCCACACTATTGAAAACTCACCCATGCCATCCATCCGAGCTGCGTCAATTAGATCATCTGGAACTGTCATAAAAAATTGGCGCATTAAAAAGATTCCAAAAACAGATATAGTCCAGGGAATTATGAGTGCTGCATAGGTATTTGTTAAACCAACTTTCGCAAGCATAATGTAAAGTGGTAATGCTATTGCGTGGACCGGTATTAATAGACAAAAGATGACCATTCCAAACACTACATTTCTTCCCCAGAACCGTAGTTTTGATAGAGCGTAGGCGCATGGGAGCGCAATTATTACTTGGATTACAAAAATACTAACAGTCACAAAAATACCGTTGAGCATATATCGCACTAAAGGAGCTTCTTTGAAAGCAGCGGTATAATTGTAAACAATAGGCCGCATTAAGCATTCTTCTTCTGGGTTTCCAGCTTTTATACATCTATTGTCAGTCATTATTTCTTGAGTACCGAAAAATCCTCCTTTATTTGCCTCGATTTC
The DNA here is from genome assembly GCA_029248915.1 of Paracoccaceae bacterium. Lineage (GTDB taxonomy): Bacteria > Pseudomonadota > Alphaproteobacteria > Rhodobacterales > Rhodobacteraceae > Salinivivens. The sequence goes on from JAQWIK010000051.1 coordinate 3,071, forward strand.
AGAAGGGGATTTAAAGGAATACGATAGCATCAAATAAAAAGGTAGCAAAACAACAATAGCACCTGCCAAAAGTAGGCTGTGCTTGAAAAATTCACCTAACCAATTTGTTTGACTATACATTAGTAGTGCACCCTTCGATTAACAAAATATACTTGTATAAGCGTTAAGATTAAAACAAAAATTAGGAATACAATTGTTATTGCAGAACCGATACCAAGAAGATTTTGCTTTACTCCTTTTTCAAACATTGCATAGACCATCACATAAGTTGACTTAGAGGGTCCTCCTTGAGTAAGGGCTTCTACGGTATCAAAAACCTGAAAAGAACGAATTGACGAAATTGTAATAACAAAAACATGGGTGGGTCCTAACATGGGCCATGTTACGAGTTTGAAGCGTTCCCAGGCGCTATCTGCTCCGTCCATATGAGCCGCTTGGTAAAGCTCTCTTGGAACAGATGTTAACCCTGCGAGATATAATACCATATTAAACCCAAAAGCTTGCCATATACCTATAAATGCTATTGTTCCAAGAGCGTACTTTTTATCGCCGAGCCAAATTGGGAATTTCTTTTCACAGGATGAGCCATACCAGCTTTCAAGTGCATTGTTTCCATACCATGAACCAGTGAAAAAAGCATATATCATATCCTTATCACAACCTGATCTAAGGATATCATTGACAACTCCAACAATAGGGTTGAGCGCAAATTCCCAAACAATTGCCATTGCGAGTAGCGTCGCCATGACGGGTAAGAAAAAAACTGCTTTGTAGAGCTCACCACCAATTTTAAGACTTGAGATTAATAGAGCAGCTCCTAGGCCTAAAGCGACTGAAATAGGAACAACTAATAAAACATAAGTAAGGGAAGCGGTGAACATTTTGGCATAACTACGTCTACTGAAAAGTTTCTCATAATTTTCTAACCCAATCCAGTCGAAGCCACTATTTCCCAGACTATAGTTTGTCATTGAAAGACCAGCAGCAACAAAAACTGGCGCGATCAACAATAAAAGCATCAAAAAAATTGCGGGCCCAACAAACCAATAATGTATTTTGGATTGTCCCATTATTTTCTTTTCCCACTAGTTTTACTCTTTAAAAGAGTTACCCCTTGGCCTTTAGAGTCGAAAACTAATGCAGATCCTTTAATGGGTGTAAAATGAAGGATATCGCCAATTTTTTGAGTATTTCCCTCATTAGGTTGTGCCCTTACAATGAAACTATCATCACTACCATCTAAACTGAGATGTAAAAATACGTCTGAGCCTAAATTTTCTTTGTAACTCAGTTTTCCAGACAAAGTTTTATTACTGGCCTTTTGTACTATTTCTATGTGTTCTGGGCGAAACCCAATAGAGATCGCGCCTGCATTTAAAGGATCAATTTGGGCATCAATTTTTATGCCTGCGCTCGTGACTTGCCCCTTTTCATCACATGTGCCCTTAAGAATATTCATTTTGGGGCTACCGATAAATTCAGCTACGCGAATATCATTCGGATTTTTATAGACCTCTTCTGGTGTTCCCAGTTGTAATAAGTCTCCATCCATCATTACAGCTATTCTATCTGACATAGTAAGAGCTTCTGCCTGATCGTGCGTGACATATACAAAGGTTGTTTTGAGTTTTTTATGTAGGGATGACAGCTCTGCTCTCATATGCACTCTCAAACTCGCGTCAAGGTTGGACAACGGCTCGTCCATTAAAAAGGCTGCTGGATTTCTAACCATGGCGCGTCCCAGAGCTACACGCTGTCTCTGTCCTCCAGATAGTTGCCCAGGTTTGCGTGCCAAAAGTGGTTCTATTTTTAATGTTTCAGCAACTTTTTGTATTTCTGCTTCTATACTTGTTATCTTTTTGCTCCGTCCTGGGACCAAATAACCTAAGATAGGAAAACGCTCCCAGAATGTAAGATCCCTTAAACGCAGAGGCGTCATTAGGTTGTTTCGAACAGTCAGGTGCGGATACAGAGCGTAAGACTGAAAAACCATTGCAAGATCGCGCAGAGACGGCCGAATGTTATTGACATTTTTATCATCTATTGCGACATCGCCGCCCGTTTGATTTTCCAAACCTGCTATTATTCTCAGAGTAGTGGATTTACCACAGCCTGAGGGTCCTACCAAAGTAAGAAACTCGCCATCATTAATGTCTAGATTTAGGTCATTGATGACTGCATTGCCGCCATAGGACTTAGTCACACTATTAAGTGTTATACCGGCCAAAGTGTTCCCCCCATTCTAACGTAATCTTAGACTATTTTAGTCTTTTCTAATTAAATTACGTGACATATTTATTACAATAACTGAGTTGTATTTCATTTCTCCTGCTACCGTCAAAAAAGGTTGCAAGTGAAAACATTATTTGTAAAATAATAAAAAATAGATTTTAATATAAGGTTTTATTATATTGACTCCATTTCGACAGCTTAGGTATGCAGTGGCAGTAGCAGATTTTGGTGGTGTACAGGCTGCTTCCGTAAAAATATCCATTTCTCAACCGGCTTTAACAAATGCAATTCAAAAGGTTGAGCAGGAATATGGTTTAAAAATTTTTCTGCGTGATCGACCAAATAAATTGAAACTGACTTCTGTTGGGCGGAGATTTATTGCAAACGCAAAAAGGTTAATAGAGAACGCAGAAGAATTTGAAGATACAGCGAGAAACCTTAATAAAAATTTAAGTGGGACAATACAATTAGGGTGTTTTACTCCAACTGCAGCATTTATTATTCCCACGATATTGCAAGCAATGAAAGACCGCGATTTAGATATTTCTCTGCAGGTTCATGAAGCGGATCTTGATGAATTAAATACCATGTTAACTCAAGGTAGTATCGATATCGCACTGACTTATAATATGTTTCCAAATCCTTCTATTGATTTTGAAACTTTAATTGAAGAACGCCCATACGTTTTAGTTTCGAAAAATGACCCTTTAGCAATTAGGGAGGCCATTTCTCTAAAGGAGTTGGTGGATAAAGAAATGGTATCTTTGAGCTTGCCTATTACAGAGCAGTTCTTTTTATCTTGCTTCTCTCAATTAAAGCTCCGGCCAAAAGTGAGGCATCAAACCAAATCTTATGAGTTAGCTAGAAGTTTAGTTGGGGCAGGTGAAGGATACGCCATCATGATTATGCGGCCAGTTACTAACAGGGCGTATGATGGAAATGGTTTGGCTTATATCCCAATTTTAGACGATGTACCTACTGCACAATATGGCTTGGCATCTACTAATCGTGCCATTCCAACTAAATTGGTCGAAATTTTTTCAGAGGTTTGTAGGGAGACATTGATTACTGAAAGGGCTGCAAAACAATATTTCGTAAAAGCGGAACCTTTAGCTTAAAGTCTTTAATAATCCTTTAAATGAGACTTTTATCACTCACACCCCAAATTCTTTAAAAACTTTTGTGGTATGCTCTCCTAATTTTGGAGGTGGTGGTAAACCACTTCTTGTATCTATTGTGCGATTAATTGGTGGTGCAGCTATTTGTACCTCATCTCCTTTAGAAGTTTCAACTTTTACTAGGTTTAAGCCCACATGATTAGCCAATGCAGCAACCGAATTGACTGATCCAAAGGCAATATCTGCCTTTTTGAGTAGGTAAGTAAACTCATTTACCGAAAGTACACTTGAAGTACTGTTGATTATTTTATGCAGCGCTTTTACGTTTGCTACCCTAGCATTGTTGCTATTAAAGCGGATATCAGTGGCAATATTAGGCTGTTTGAGAACCAATAGGCAAAACCTGGCCCATTCGCGTTCATTTTGAATGGCAATGACAATTTTTGAGCCATCTTTTAATGAAAAAGCAGCATAGGGCTGGATGGTGGGATGCATTAACCCAACCCTTTTAGGGCTTTTACCGCCATAATTGTATTGAATTAAGGGAACGTTCATCCAATCTGATGCAACGCCGAAAAGTGATATGTTAACTCCATAACCCTGTCCAGTGCGCTCTCTATAAAAAAGAGCCTCAACTATTGCAGCGTGTGCTGTCATGCCAGCGCCAATATCACATACAGAAACACCAATGCGCCCTAGTTCGTTTTCACCCCCTGAAATATCAATTAAGCCACTCTCTGCCTGCACCAAAAGATCATAAGCTTTCAAGTCACTTGCAGGACCGCTTTCGCCATATCCAGAAATATCACAAGTTATCAGCCGAGGGTTGGCCTTTCTCATTCTTTCGGAGCCAAAACCTAATCTTTTCATTACTCCTGGACCTAGATTTTGAACAAAAACATCTGCATTTTTGATAAGCTGGCGCATCAACTTTCTATCTTTTTCAGATTTTAGGTCTAGTACGACGGACTCTTTTCCGTGATTTGTCCATAAAAAATAGGAACTATCTCCATTTGCTGCAGAGTCGTAACCCCGGGCGAAATCTCCTTCCGCACGTTCAATTTTTATAACCCGCGCACCCATATCAACTAATCGAGAGGTACATAAAGGTGCTGCTAGAGCTTGTTCTACTGAAACGACAAGTAAATCTGAGAATGGATTAAACAAGAATTTACCCTTTTAAATCGTCTACAGTATTTAGTTTGCGGCTACATAATTAGATTTTTAAATCTAGTCGTGGTTTCCAAAATGGCCTGAAGAGTTCAATCTTTGGGCAACGGTTCATGACAACTTTAAGGCCGGCATCTTCTGCAAGTTGTGCAGCTTTATCATCATAAACGCCTATCTGACCCCATAATACTTTTGCGCCAACAGAGATTGCTTTTTCAGCAATGTAATAGAGTTCTTCTTTTGGTCGAAATACATCCACCATATCAATTGGTTTATCTATCTCCTCTAAAGAATGGTAAACCTTTAAACCTCGAATTTCTTTGACATTTGGGTTTGGGTTTACAGGTAAAATGTCATATCCAATCTCATTCAATTGACGGAGTACCCCGTAACTGAACTTAGTTTTGTTACCACTAGCACCAACCATTGCGATGGTTTTCACAGACTTAAGAATTTTTGCAAGATAATTAGGATCGTAATCATAAAGATGATCAATATCAGCTTCTGGCATTATATTTCCTCTGAAGTTGCAATGTCAGGCTTTAATTCATGTTGTTTCAACGGATCAAGAAATGGATTGCGATACAATTTATCATGGCTTTCAACACCAATCTCTAACGTCAAGTCAGACTTGGCACGCGCTACGCATAGGATCACGTATCCAAATGATAACTGCCTATTATTTAGAGCAACTTGACGTTTCTGATCAACTTTTCCATCGGTTAATTTGGCGGCACAGGTTATACAGCCGCCATACTTGCAACCGTAAGGCAAATCCACCCCTTGTTCTCTCAGGGCGTCCAAAAGAGGGCGACGACTATCAACTTCGTATTTTGTATTACTGCGATTTGTAATAGTTACGGTATGTTTTGTCATAGCCAGATATCACTCGTACAGTCGCCACCAGGATATCGAGCTTCATGGCACCTACTTGGGCCATTAGGTTCTTCACCAAAATTTACCATAAAGTCTGGGTTTATTTTCATTCCACCATTTACTGGATCACAATCAATTTGAACCATTACTCCACCTTTTTCTCGTATTTCTGGGTAGAACTGATTATCCCATGTTGAAAAGAGTGAGGTGGTTACATAAAGGCGCTTCCCATCAAGGCTTAATTGGAACATCTGTGGTCCCCCTGCCACCTCTACACCATTGACCTTAGGTGCTTTACCCAACAGACCGCCCATGAAAACCTGCCCAGTTAGAACAGGATTATGAGGATCAGAAATATCGTACTGGCGCATATCGCCATGCAACCAATTATTGAGGTAAAGATATTTATCATCCATTGAAATAAGAATTGCGGACATAACACCGGGTAGTGGTATAGGCCATTCGGGATGCATTTCATTTTCTACATCAATAACTTTTTCCCATTTCCAATTTCCAGTATCATCTTTCCACCAGTGGATAACATTGGTTGAAAGTGCAGCTCCACAAAACCCATGGGTGCTGTCCGGGTTATGATGAAATTTAACCTCTAGGGGTAAAAGACCATCCTCTCCCAGGTAGAAACTTTCAACAGGTTTTTTCTTCTCAAAATCCCAAAAATGTAGCTCGCGGCCATATTTCAGGTGCCCAACTTCCTCTAAATCAAAACCAGGCATAAACGTATTGGGGGCTGCCCATTCTGAGCTCACCATAATGTTATGTCGTGGCTGATACCAGAAGTCGTATCCAAATTTAATATTACCCATCGAATTTTCCCATCGTCCGATAATATTAAAGTCTTTGTCTAACTGCAGATAGCCTCCTGGTGCCTCGCCCTTTGCGTTTCCTAAAAATGAGATTATGATTTCAGATCCTAGGCAGTGAACTGTATGTGGTCCAGATAGATCTGCTTTTCCTTTAATCTCGGCTCCATCAACTACTTTGTGAAGCCGCGGAGCGCGTGGATCTGTGGCCGTATCAACAATGTGTAGATTATTTGAGCGTACGCCAGGAAGAATAAGGAACTTGCGCGACATTGAGCTGTCGTCATGGCAGGATGAGCATGCATTCCATCCCATGTGGTGCAGCTCATCGCCTATACCCGGCATTTCAAGCCTGTGAATAACCTGGCTATAGGTGGGGCTTTCAGGGTCAACATCTACGGTTGCCAGATAGTCTGGTTTCTGAATGCCAGTCCCAGTGTAAATTGCTATTGTATAAAGTAACTTTTCGTTAGGGGCCTTGATCGCCTCTTGTGGACTTGAATAGCCTGGTCCGCAACACTCCATTAATTATTCTCCCAAGCTATCTGCGATTGAAACAATCCGGTACATTTCTCGTAACACTGGCTTTTCTACCAACTTTCCGTCTATTACTACAAGCCCCGTATCTGCAGCTTCAAATTCACTTATCACGCTTCTTGCACGGGAAATTTTTTCTTTACTTGGGGTAAAAACTTCGTTCAGAGCAGCGATTTGTTTGGGATGAATAGAACCTTTTCCCGTGAAACCTAGGTCACGAACGCGCTCTGCTTCCTTTTTCATTCCTTGGAGATCATCTAAATCAAGATATGGAACATCTAAAACGTCTAAACCAGCAGAGGCGGATGCATGAACTACACGTGAACGAGCATAAATCAAAGACTCAAAAGTATTTGGGCAACGTAATTCTGCAGCCATATCAACCCCTCCAAAAAACAGAGCATCGATTCTGTCTGAGCACTTTGCTATATCATACGCAGCTTCAAGTCCTTCGTTAGTTTCGATAATGACGTGAAGTCGTGTAATGTGTCCAGCCTCGGTCAGCAGCTGATCGAGTAATACCACCTCATCTGGTGTTCTAACTTTCGGCATCATCAAAGCAGGTGGAGGTGTTTTTGTCGAAATTATTGCATTTACATCTTCCATGCCAAAACGCTCTCGCATGGAATTGATCCTTAAGACCCTTTCAACGCCGTCATCAGCTTGCGGTGTTTTAAAAAGTGCCAAAGCTTTTTGTCGGGCTTTGGCTTTGTCTTTTGGGGCAATCCCGTCCTCAAGTTCAATACATACAATGTCTGTACCTGAGGCCAGTGCTTTTGGAAACATTTCGGGTTTAAGACCAGGTGTGAAAATGAAACTGCGTCTAGGTCTTTGAGTTTTAATAGTCACCGCGTTCTTGCCTAACATTTTTTATTATAGATCTCGATTTGAACCTCGATATTATGAGCTGCGGAACCCTGTCCCAAATCTGATGTTCCCGTATCTGCCGTTAGCACATTCGGGTTTCCTGCGATATCTAATCCATCTTCGCCTGGAGAGAACCAAGCGCCCGTAGCCATTGAAACTACTCCAGGTAAAATCGTTTCCTGAAGCTCCAAAGTAGCAAGACAACAGCCCCTAGAATTCCAAATTTTTACCAAATCACCTCTTGAGATGCCCCTTGCGTCTGCATCTTTCGGGTTCATCACCAAAACGGCGTAATCATTGGTATCCTCAACGGCGGCTTGTAGTTGGCTGTGTAATTTATCATGGGGTTGCGGCGATAGTAACCGCAGTGGAAAATTTTTGTCCAAAAACGGTTTGTTATAAGTAGGGTGACCAGGAATTTCTGGGTAATTGAAATTTGCAATTTTTTCTGAATATATTTCGATTTTTCCTGACGGTGTACCAAGAGGGTGTGCAAGTGGGTCTTTGCGGAAATCTTTAAAGGGCACATAATCCTCTTCATTTAGATCAATTGACATTCTCTCGAAATTCTTTTCTTTAAGTGTCTCGAAGTTTAATACCTTAATTCCTTGGTCCTTTGATTGCTTATAAAATTTATCGTAAATGTTTTTAATCCACTCGTCGGAAGACTGATTGTGCGTAAATTTTTCTTTGCAATTAAGTTTTTCCGATAGTTCCGAAAAAATATCATAATCATTTTTTGCTAGACCTACCGGGGAGATCATCTGTGGCATATAAAAAATGTATGGATCGCCTTTCGCCCAACCTATATCCGATCTCTCAAATTGTGTGGTGGCTGGGAAAACTATATCTGCTCGCTTAGCTGTCGCAGTCCACCAGGGTTCGTGAACAATTATAGTCTCAGGATATTGCCAAGCTTTGTTAAGGCGGTTGAGATCTTGATGATGATGGAACGGATTTCCACCACACCAGTAGACAAGTTTTATATCTGGATAAACCCGCTTTTCACCGTTGAAATTGTATGACCCACCTGGGTTTAGCAGCATGTCTGCAATGCGTGAGACGGGTATAAAATCAGAAATTGGGTTTGTACCTTGTTCAAAAAGAGGACCTTGCATTCTTTTCGCAGTTTTACCGATGTTCCCAATAGCCCCGTAGCCGAAGCCAATTCCTCCTCCAGGAAGGCCGATTTGACCCAGCATCGCGGCTAAAACACAAGCCATCCAGAAAGGATGTTCTCCATAACGTGCCCGTTGCAAAGACCATGAAACACTTATTAAGGTTCGGCCCGATGCCATATTTCTTGCGAGTTTTCTGATTTTAGAAGCATCTATGCCGGTTTCGTCAGAAGCCCATTCGGGTGTCTTGGCGAAATGCCCATCCGTCCCTAAAAAGTATCGTTTAAATAATTCATAACCGGAACAATACTTACTCAAAAACAACTGGTCTGCTAGTTTCTCAGTTTCTAAAACGTGGGCTATACCTAACATTAAGGCGACATCTGTGCCGGGCATGATAGGAAGCCAAATGGTATCTTTTGGGCTATCATCTTTTTGGGGGCTAATTGAAATCATATTTTTGCCCATTTTACCAAAAGTGTTGAAGTGTTTGGATACATCATGTTCAGTTGAACCGCCCATGCTGACTTGAGAGTTTTTAGGATTTATGCCACCAAAAATAATCAGGTTATCTGTATGTTTTTCTATCAACGACCAGCTATTGATTTCCCCCCATGTTATTTTATGAAAATTTAATCCTAAAACGTGGGGTATAATCGCTTGTGCCGCGCCGGTGCTATAGCTGGCATATGAGCTAACATAACCGCCTATTGAATTAAGAAATCGGTGCAACTGGCTCTGTGAGTGGTGAAATCGGCCGGCACTTGCCCAACCGTAAGACCCACCAAATATAGTTTCATTACCAAAATCATTTTTGATCCGAATTAACTCCTTAGCGGCAAGGTCAGTCGCATCTTCCCAGCTTATTGGAACGTATTCATCATTTCCCCTTGTGTTAGTTGAGTGTTTTTCTAACCATCCCTTTCTAACATAAGGTTGATCAATCCGTTTTGAATGGTGGACAGCTTTTGGCACAAGTTCTGAAATATTTGGAGGTGCAGGGTCTGCATGAAAAGGTTCAGTATTTATTATTTTGTCATTCTCGACAAAAACATTGAATGCACCCCAGTGACTAGTAGTTACTTTTGAAGATTTATTTCCCATTAAATAACGACCTGAAGAATTTACAAATTTAAGACAAAGTTATTTTAAAACAAATTTAATTATCATGATATTTCAAGAATGACGTTTTTGAAAAGATTTTTTTCTTTTCGCAGGCCTATCTTACTATTTTAGGGCAGTCATATACTTGTTTTAAAATAAGTTCTACCAGACTAAACTCTGATTCACCATTTAGGTCTTCAAAATAAAGATGGCTTGGCCACGGCTCATTAACAAAATTATTTGATGGTAAATCAATTTTTTCGCAGACTTCCTTAATAGCTTTCACAAAGTCATTTGCTGCTGCGCCCAGCTGCTGCTTTGCCATGTCTAAGTTCTCTATACTGTTTCTATCGACTTCGGTGGAACCTATGCCTGCTGTTAGTGGTATATTTCTCTGTAGAGATTGGTCGCGATAAAAAGAAACATCAACTTTATCTGCCTCCAGACGCATCATAAATTTCTGACAGACACTGAATTTGATATCAGTCAGTTCATTTAAATCAACTTTGGTTGTAGAACCGATATTTTTTGAGCTCCTGCGTGAACGTCTATTTTTGCTTTGGACATTTGCTACGTAGTCACCTCTATAATTACAGTCAAAAACCCTTCCATCCCAGAGATTTCCACTGTCCATGCGCTGGATCGATCTTATCGACATTGTTTTGCAATTTTCGGGTCCAATAAAAAAGGGTGATCCTGAAGCATCTGACAGCTCTACCCATCCATTGGGAAAAACGGACAAGTGGTGTTCAACCCATGGTATTATTACTTTGTCTGCCAGATGATCAAGTAAGGCATTCACATGATCTGGGTCATTTACAACATCAGCTAAAAGTGGCTCTTGACCGTATATATCAGCCGCAAGACTGTAAGGTGCTGAAATTTGAAGCAAAGGGTCCATCCCAGTCAACTCTTCTGTTACGCGTAATATGTCATCAATGATTTTGGGGATACCTGTAGTAAAATCAGGCGTTTGTAATTCAAAGCAATTTTCTTTGTTTATCAGCGCTTCATCGGGATCGGATCCAGGCGGAAATTTATCTGGATACATCATTTTTTGGCCCAATACCTCGCAAGAAAAAGCGTAGAGTGCCCAAGTCATATACAATTTCTTTACACCTAGTAACTTACCAACAGTAAGGTTTGCGCGCACAAATCTGTAAGGATCAGTTTTGTAGTATTCAGCTGAAGTGACGCCATATAGATCGTTCAAGATAGCAAGAGTTAACATATGAACTGAAGCTGTTGAATGAACCTCATCAGCTGGCGCAAGAACAGAAAAGTCTGCATCGAAATTACCATCAATAGCTGCGTCAAAAACAGACTTAATTTCTGCTTTTGCTTCTTCAGTCCCTGCTTGCCAGGATTTCAAAAGATGAAGCCCTTTGGGGTAGCAATAGGTTTCTAAATCAATCATCTTAAACTCAAATTTAAATTTATTTTACAACAGATTTATTACAAATATTTTATATAAGTAAAATTATGTACACAATAAATTGGAGTTACAATATAGACCCATTATAGATTTTTTTATAAGCCCAATAGCGGTTGGAATTTTCAAATAACTTTCAATGCAAAAACATTTTGTAGAAAAAAGAGTCCTATGAAACAAATAACAAAAGCTACTGCTGGTGCTAAAATCCATCCCAGTATGATTTTTCCTAAAACTGCCCAATTTATACTGGCCACACCCTTTAAAATTGAAATGCCTATTATAGCACCAACCACGGCTTGAGAACTGGAAACTGGTACCAACGGTATTGTTGGCAACCCGAGGTTGGATAAAAATGTTTCAAGACCGCGTGACGCAAACATAAACAAAACAATTGAGTGTGACATTACGGCTATCAAAGCTGTCGTTGCTGAAAGGCTTCCTAGTTGGGACCCCACCGTATCCATTACTTTTCGGGAATAAGTAAATACACCAAGTCCAATAGATAAGCCACCTAGTAGCAAAAGTTGTTGGGCTGAACTTATGTTAAAATTGCCGAGCTCAAGAGTTGGAAAGGGTTGAACTGGTATGAAAACTCCAACAACATTAGCAATATTATTTGCTCCCAGAGCGTAAGCGCCCAGCCCACCAGCGAAAATAAGGGCAATCCTTTTGATTGCATCAAGAGTGATCATATGGATGGCCACCCGTCGTGAAACAAAGCGTATAAACTGTACAAGCAAAACGGCAATTATTCCCGCCAAAAGCGGACATAAGATCCAAGTACTTAATATCTTCAATAAAATACCTGTATCTGTCGGTTTTTGCGAAAAGACATTCCAACCAATAATTGCCCCAACTATAGCCTGAGATGTCGAAACGGGCAGGCCGCCTTTAGTCATAATAAAAACTGAAAACCCTGCTGAAAGAGCTGTCATGAAAGCGCCTGGTAGGGCGGAAATAGCACCAAGTTTTCCTAGAGTTTCTGTTGTACCAGCGCCCGAAAATAGAGCGCCTAGTAAAACGCAGATAGAACAGATGATGGCAGCTGTTCGCCATGAAACCATCTTTGTTCCTACAGCTGTCCCAAAAACATTTGCTGCATCGTTGGCACCCAAAGCCCATCCTAGAAAAAGGCCACTAGATAGAAAAATTATTACGAGAGGGTCTATCGCCATTAAGATTGTCTTTTGATGGCATAGATTGTCAAGCGATCGGCTACATCTTCCGCATGGTCTGCAATGGAATCAATTCGGTCAACAAACTCTCTAAGATGGAGTTTTAAAGCTAATTCCATTTCTGAAGAAAAGATTTGTTTCTTAAGATTTGTGCTCAATTTGTCGGCTTCTTTTTCATAGAGAATTACTTTAGCGACGTAGCTTGAAACTAAGTGTGGCGATTGAAAGAAAACTCTCGCCCCCGTTGCTAATTCGTCTACAGCTTTGGCAACCATATTGGTTAATCTTCGATAACCGGGGATTAATTCTTCATCAATACTTGGGGTTTCTATTGAAAAAGCCCATAATGATGTTTTCATCAGTGAAAAAACCTCATCGGCTGTTTCGATTAACCCAAGGACATCTCCTCTAGAGTCTGGGATCAGCATATCAGAATAAATTGCTAGCTTGATCTCGCTTCTTAAAGTGTCTGCACTAGTTTCAATATCGCATACCTGCTCAAAGCGTGTTGTATATTCTTCTGATAAGCCTTCTCGGAGATAATTTCGTACTGCCAATCGATAAATTACACCTGCTTCTGCTAGCTTTAGAAAGAAGCTATCTACTTTATTCTCAAGATCACTGGTTTTCTGAAAAAGCCTTAAATTTAATACCACCTGCTCACCTTATTTTAATTTTTGTTGAAATATTCGTCTGGATTTATCTAAAATACTGTTGTCTGTAAACTCACTAAAGATATAAAGGGCTTACGTATATACCCAATTTCGCGTTTAATTTAAGCCCATTAGGACAATTATGGTTAAAGCTGCAAAAGGTGCTTTATTATCGACACTGGAAATCAATAGAAGTTCTAGTGCCCCTATTTATCGTCAAATAGAAGATTTTTTGCGCCAAATGATACTTGATGGAGCACTCTTACCCAGTCAGAAATTACCCTCTACTCGTGAACTAGCATTAGAATTAGGCGTATCTCGGATCACGATCAAATCGGTGTATGAGCAATTAATTTCTGAAGGTTATGTTCAGGGAAAAACTGGTGCTGGAACATTTGTATCTGAGGGATTAGACGGTGAAACCCCTGTAGTTCCTTCTGTTGATACAATTAGAAAAGATTATTTCGACGGAAATTTTTCTAAAACTGCGGAGCATATTTCATTTTCGCAAGCAAGTGCACGATACGGGTCAATCTTACCTTTCCGTCCTGGCGTACCAGCTCTGGATAAATTTCCAGTCAAAAGATGGAATAAGTACCTAAGTCGAGCTACGACAAAATCTGATATCGCAAATCTTAGTTATGGTGATTTACTAGGTTCTGAAAAATTAAGGGCATCGATTGCCCACCATTTGGCAGACTCAAGGGGCATGAAGGTTGATCCAAAGCAAATTCTTATAACCTCTGGTGCTCAGCAAGCGTTTGTTCTTATTTCTTATGTATTGATGAATAAGAATGATACTATTTGGTATGAAAACCCTGGACATATTGCTGGTCGGGATTTGTTGAAAATTGTTGGTGGTGATGTCTCACCAGTTCCCATAGATAAAGAGGGCTTAAATCTACCCTATGCAGTTCTAAATTTTTCCAAGCCAAAACTGATATTTACAACGCCATCTCATCAACAACCGTTGGGTATAACTATGTCACTTCAGAGAAGACTTACCCTATTAAAATATGCTCATGAAAATGCTTCTTGGGTAATTGAA
>JAQWIK010000052.1 GCA_029248915.1 Paracoccaceae bacterium
CATCTGTTGGAACCCCTTTTTACGTTTATTCCACAGCCACTTTAGTAAGACATTTTCAGCTTTTCGATGATGCTCTCGATGGTATGGATCACTTTATTTGTTACGCTATGAAAGCCGCTTCTAATCAAGCGATACTTAAAACCCTCGGAAACCTGGGAGCTGGAATGGACGTAGTATCGGGAGGTGAATACAGACGAGCAATAGCTGCGGGTATACCCCCTGAAAAAGTTGTATTTTCTGGAGTTGGCAAGACCTTAGAGGAAATAACTTTAGTCCTTCAAAATGGCATTCGTCAGTTTAACGTGGAAAGTGAGTCAGAACTCGATCATATATCTTCAGTCGCCTCTTCCATGAATAAAATGGCTCCTATAGCCATTAGGATAAACCCTGATGTGGATGCTCAAACCCATGAAAAAATTGCAACTGGCAAAGCTGAAAATAAATTTGGAATTCCTATATCTAAGGCAAGAGAAATTTACGCTAGAGCCTCACAAATGCCAGGTATACGTATTATTGGGATAGACCTGCACATTGGCAGTCAACTAACTGACCTCGAACCATTCGAAAAAGCCTACCAAAAGGTTGCTGATTTAACACAAGTTTTAAGAAGCGACGGGCATACAATCAAGCGATTAGATCTTGGTGGAGGACTAGGAATTCCCTATGAGAAGGATAAATCTGCTCCACCACTGCCAGAAGAATATGGAAAAATGGTTAAAAAAGTTCTTGGCCATTTGGATTGTGAAATTGAAATTGAGCCTGGCCGATTAATTGTTGGTAATGCAGGTATTTTAGTTTCATCAGTTCTTTGCGTCAAAAATGGGGATAATCGGAATTTTTTAATACTAGACGCGGCTATGAACGATTTAATTCGCCCTGCAATGTATGATGCGTATCACGATATTATACCCGTAAAAAAACAAGGCTCAAATCTAGCTGAAACTACTTATGATGTGGTCGGGCCAGTATGCGAAACTGGAGACACTTTTGCAAAGAAACGGAAAATGTGCGAGCTCATTGAAAATGATTTAGTAGCATTTAGGTCTGCAGGAGCATATGGAGCAGTGATGTCTAGTGAATATAACACTAGGCCGTTAATCCCAGAAGTGATGGTCAATAAAGATGAATTTGCCATCATCCGAAACCGCCCAAGCTATGAAGAAATTATAGATAGAGACATAATTCCCAATTGGCTTAGGTAGCCCCAATTCCAAAAGTGAAAAACGCGACGTTTGTATCAATATATTATTTTTCTCTATAAACCTCTTTAACAGATGCTAAAAGTTTAGGAACCAAGAACGGAGATACTTTATGTCACTTTCAATAGGTCAAAAAGCAGGCTGGGGTTTAGCAGACATGGGAATTGTGGTTTTTGTCATTGTAAAACAATTACTGATTTTGGCTTTTATGAATAGTTTCCTGGGCATTCCAATTGCTATAGCAGGTGCAGTAACAACCGCCGTTTTGGTATTCGATATTATCTCAGATCCAATAATTGGTTATTTTAGTGATAAGACAGTTTCTCGCTTTGGCAGAAGAGCTCCTTGGATGCTAATAGGTTCAGTCGTTTTGGCACTTGCAATGATTGGTTTATTCGCAGTGCCTGAAAGTTTCAACATTAATGCAAGCCTTATTTGGGTAATAATTTTTTTCTTAATCTCAACTTTAGGTTTTACAATGGTTTCAATACCTTATGGTGCTATGGCAGGCGAAATGACGTTAGATAAAAAGGAAAGGTCCTCAATGACCGCATGGCGTATGGCATTTGCTTCATTAGGTATTTTGATTGGAGGCGCTTTGATACCAATCTTAGCAGGGGACACAAGATCCGGCTACACTTTCGCAACTATCTGCATCGCGCCACTGATTATATTATCTATATGGTTTTCAGTATTTTTTACACGAAAGACTCCTCGCACTTTGGTTCCATCTCAACAAAATTTTTCATATATTTTACGACTAGTTTTATCTAATCGTGCCTTTATCACCCTGGTAATTTTATATGGTATTATGACGCTCGCCATTGCGTTGATCACTGCAGGGTTACCTTTCGCAGCAATGTATTTGATATTGGATGATGGGAATTCGTTACTTTCTGGTGTTGCAAAAGGCCTCGGAACCCTGTCTCTAATGTTTGCAGCATTCGTGCTTGGCTCAATTATAAGTCAGGCCATGTGGGTTAGACTGTCAAATTTATATGGTAAAGTTGCAGCGCAAATCATTGGTATCGTTTGTTATATCGCATTATTAATTTTTATATTTTTCAGTTTACCTAACTATAATGTAACATTAATTGCTGGTCTTTTTATTTTGGCTGGCATGACAAATGGTTCCTATCAACAAATTCCCTGGGCTCTTTATCCGGATCTGATGGATGTAACTCGCGAAGAAACTGGGGAATCTATTGAAGGGGCTTTTTCTGCAGTTTGGCTCTTTGGTCAGAAAGTAGCCAATGCTATTTCGCCGCTAGTTTTAGGGTTCATCCTAAGCATGTATGGATGGAAAGAAACAACTGAGGGTATAACCAAGCAGTCCGATGCTGCACTTGACACTTTACAAACTTCCATAACATTAATCCCAGCTGCAATATTGGGAATAGCTGGAATTTTACTTGTCAGTATTTATCTACCTCAGCATAGAAAGCTAATGAGTCAAAACTTCTAAGACGATGCCACGATAATAAAAACAAAGATACCTAAACCAAGCAAAACATAAGTTGCCACTTCTCCAGCTACCCTAGCTTCTGATTTTGGCTTTTTCCTATTCTTTTTGTTCATTTACTTTATTCTCACGTTATTCGTTACTTTTACTTGGCAAAACTAACGATGCCACTATCAAAAAGCACTCCAATCTCGCCGGATCCCAACCCCATTATGTCTGCTAGAATTTCCTCGGTGTGTTGACCAAGCTTTGGAGGTTTTTCTGGAGATATTGCAAGATGATTAGAAAACTCAACGGGTGATCTTGGTACCATATATTTACCAATTCCATCAAAATCTTGGGTCTCGAACATAGGATTATCAGCGAATGTGTCGTCGTCTTCATCGATAGCTTCTTTCATCGTTCTAAACTGCGACCAAGTTAGACCCAAATCGTTAAAACCTTTCTCGAATTCAATTATTTTTCTTTTGGCAAACCAAGGTCGAAATATATCATTTATTTCGTGCCTATGAACCCAACGGCGCCCCTCATCGTCCAATGAAACACTTAATTCTTCTTCAAGTTTTTTAATTTCATCTATCTTATCCATGGCTTTGAGTAAGCCACGCCATTGCCTTAATGTTAATCCGATGACTATCACTCGACCGCCACAACAACATTCAAAATCCTGGCCATAAGCACCATAAAGTGAATTACCAGATTTTCCTCTTTGTTCATCAGATATTGTTGCTTCACCAATCATCCCAAGATGCCCAACGATTGCAGCCGCAGCATCCTTTAGCGCAAACTCAACATTTTGACCTTTACCAGTCCGTAAACGATCTCGCTCCGCGGCGAGTAGTGACGAAACAACCATATTACCAGCAATACAGTCCCAGGCAGGAAGAGCATTTGCAACAGGTTCTAAACTGTCCTCAGCACCGGTGATGCTAGGTATGCCAATCGATGGGTTTACGGTGTAATCAACCTCTGGCCCACCATGCCGATCACCTTTCAAAGTTACCATTACTAAATCTTTTCTTTTCTTTTTAAGGCTTTCATAATCTGTCCAACCAGGTACTCTCAAGTTTGTTATAAATAAACCTGAGTCATCACCATCTGAGGTGATTAGATCGCTCACTAATTCGCGCCCTATTTCGGATTTTAAATTTACAGCAAAAGATTTTTTACCCTTATTGAGCCCATGCCAAAATAAACTTTCGCCATTAGGGGCTAGAGGTCTTCGATATTGATCAAGACCTCCACCTAAATTATCAAACCGTATAACTTCGGCTCCCATTTGGGCTAACTGCATCCCTGCTAAAGGTAAAGCAACAAATGCTGAGCTTTCAAAAACTCGCATACCGTGCAAAATACTCATGTAAAGTTTCTCCCTTTTGCCTTTTCAAAAAAGCAGTTCGATACTAATTTAATCCAATATTGAAACACACTTATGTTTAAACGTTAATAACAATTGGTGCAAAGAACCCAAAAAACAAACTCACATTAAAATTGATATTATCAAGTCGCTTTGCGAGTTAATTTTTACTAGATGGAAGACTCTAAGACTTTATCAATTAATTCAGGCAGTTTATCAAACGACGAAAATTGATAAGTATGCGGGATCTGATCAACAGGTGTTTTACGGTATCCCTCAGAAAAAAGTAAAAATGGAACATCAGCCCTCTTGGCCGTTTCAGCATCAACTTCACTGTCGCCAACATAAATGCAAATACCATCCCCTACGCTTGAAGATGTACTTAAGAGCGGCCTTGGGTCTGGTTTTCTTCCAAATTCGTTATCCCCTCCTGTCACACATTTAAAAAAATGTTCTAATTTCAGATGCTTCAAAATTTTCAGTGCTGGTTTTAACGGTTTATTTGTGCATATTCCTAGATCATGGCTTGAACTCAATATTTCCAAAACTGTGACAACGTCGTCATAGGGCTTACTAAATTGTGTAGCCCCCTCATAAAATTTTAAAAATTGCTCTAAAAGAAAATCATGTTTAGAACTATCAATTGATCGAGCTTTAATCATTTTCTTAACAAATAGCGGTGCACCTTCACCAATAAAGCTGATAGCTTCCTGATAGCTAATGGGCGTAACTCCTATTTCAGATAAAGCCTTATTGGCGACCCATTGAATGTCTTTAGCACTATCTATCAAAGTACCGTCTAAGTCGAAAATTATACTTGCCCTAAGGATATCTACTTTTCCCAAATCAAACTCCAAACTATCCGATAACTTGAATCACTGTCTGTTTCCACTAAGGATTTTTTACTGCTGTGTAAAATTTAATTTGCTCAAAAAGTCTCAAATTTGCGTTGAATGCCAAGTTTTTTTTTAAAGATGTTGTTTGAAGATAAGTTGCCCATTACCGTATGCCAGAGAATCGATTAATAAGGGAGAGTACAAATGATCAATAAAATAAAAATAGGCGCTGCTATTTCTGCCGCCCTTCTGTTTT
>JAQWIK010000053.1 GCA_029248915.1 Paracoccaceae bacterium
GGTCTGTTCTCAACTTTAAATTCTAAAAAATTTGGATCACCAATTGCATTCAAAATTTGCCTAGCGCGGTCGGCGCGAAAATTTAAACAGAAAAAACCATCATTCTCTTTTATTCCTGAGTATTGGTTAATCACAGTTGGAGGAATAAATTCGTCTGAAACACCAGATTTATATGCATTTATAATGGCAATTTCAATATTAGATGCTTTATGCTCACTGTTCCCAAAAACCATTGCATTATAGGCTAATTCCACGCGTTCCCATCGGTTATCTCGATCCATTGAATAGTAGCGACCAATTATTGTTCCAACCTGAACTTCTTTACTTATAATTGGTCTAATTTTATCAACAAAATTTATTGCTGATTTTGGTGCAACATCACGTCCATCAGTAATGAGATGTAGGATGATAGGAATATCATGGGACTGAAATAATCGGATTGATGCAATCAAATGATTAATGTGTCCATGTACACCGCCATCTGAAAACAAGCTCATCAAATGAGCGCGGCCATTCCGTTTTTTAATATCTTGGATATGGTTAAGGAGAATTTCATTTTTGAAAAAATTTTCATTTTCTATCTCTAGATCTATATGGCCTAAATCCATGGAAACTATTCTGCCTGCACCGATATTCATATGCCCAACTTCTGAGTTACCCATTTGGCCTTTTGGTAACCCAACATCTAACCCATGTGTTAAAAGTTTCGTTTTTGGGTGGTTTTCCCATAGATGATCAAAGTTTGGTGTTTGTGCCAATACTGGAGCATTGTTAATCTTATCTTCGGATAAACCCCATCCATCCAAGATGCATAAAACTACAGGTGGCATTAAATTTTACCCAAATAAATACGTAACTGATATCTAGAAGTAATTAAAGGCCTTCTCAACCATACCGCTTTATACTTTTCACATAAAAGGTACAAATGGTACGTCGCAGCCAGCCATAGTTAATGTTATTAGAATTAGAAAAAAGTTACGCATTAGTTACTCCCTGTGATATGGATTTCCAGCAAGAATAGTTGCTGATCTATACAATTGTTCGGCTATCATGACACGGGCCAGCATGTGTGGCCAGACCATTTTTCCAAATGAGATTTTTAAATCTGATTTTTCAAGTAAACTTTTGTCCAGGCCATCAGGTCCCCCAATGACAATATGGCAATATCCAATACCATCAGCTGCCCAGTTTGAAAGATATTTGGCAAACTCTTTTGAGGACAAAGCTTCACCCCCCTCATCAAGAGCAATTATTTTTGAGTTCTTTTGAAAGTTTTTCGTTAATAATTTGGCTTCAGATATAGGACCGCCACCTTTCTTATCTTCAATTTCAATAACTGAATTTAAAGAAAGACCAAAAGGTTTTGAAAGCTTGGAAAATCTTGATAAATAGTCATCTATCAGTTCTTTTTCTGGTGAATTTCGAAGCCGCCCAACAGCGCTTATTGAAATTTTCATAAAGAACTTTCTGGTTTATTCTTTGTGAGGTTGCCACATTTTTTCTAATTGATAAAATTCGCGGACTTCCGGCCTGAACACATGCACAATTATATCACCGGCATCAATTAAAACCCAATCTCCCGCACCCTTTCCCTCAACTTTGCTAGAGCGGCCAAAATCCTGTTTTATATTATCAACAAGTTTTTCAGAGATAGCTGAGACCTGACGTGAAGACCTTCCTGAGGCAATAATCATGTAATCGCCAATTGAAGATTTCCCGCGCAGATCAATCTGCACAATATCTTCTGCTTTGTCATTATTAAGTGAGGTTAGAATTCTAGCCAACAGCATTTCGCTTGTTGTCTTTTCGGCCGCTTTGTTGTTTGCCGGCTGAATCACAGTCTTAACTGTGTCAACATTAAGTGTCAGAATATTATCCTCCTCGAGTTTTGTTTTTCTATCTTACTTTTTTCTTTTTTAGCACGCGTTGAAATAAGTCGTCAACGAGGACATTTCACTATTTGGACTTTACTGACTTGATAGTTTTTTATTAAACGCTTAATCAGCATATATGAAACTAATTTTTGATATTGATGACCATGCACGGCTGCCTTGGCGCTTTTTTAAGGTTTTGCAATCTTTGCGTCATTACAATTAAGAATACTGATTTACAACCTACCAGTTTAAACTTTCAACACACTGGAGAGTAAGATGACCACTCCGAAAACAATTTATGATAAAATTTGGGATGCACATGTGGCTCATGCAGCAGATGATGGAACTTGTCTATTATATATTGATCGTCACCTTGTTCACGAAGTAACTAGCCCACAGGCTTTTGAAGGGTTGAGAATATCTGGCCGAGCAGTGCGAGCGCCTGATAAAACAATTGCTGTTCCAGATCATAATGTTCCAACTACCGTCGATAGAGAGGGTGGGATAGATAACGAAGAAAGTCGTATTCAAGTTGAAGCACTTGATAAAAATGCTCGGGAATTTGGGGTCCACTATTACCCTGTATCTGATATTCGACAGGGGATTGTTCACATAGTGGGACCTGAACAAGGTTGGACATTACCAGGGATGACAGTCGTCTGTGGTGATAGTCACACTGCAACACACGGCGCTTTTGGAGCTTTGGCACATGGGATCGGGACATCGGAAGTTGAGCATGTTTTAGCAACTCAAACCTTGATTCAGAAAAAATCAAAAAATATGAAAGTTGAAATTAAGGGAAAATTGCGGCCTGGGGTTACGGCGAAGGATATTACACTGTCGGTCATAGGTGCGACAGGAACTGCAGGCGGTACAGGGTACGTAATTGAATATTGTGGAGAAGCTATTCGTGATCTTTCGATGGAAGGTAGAATGACTGTTTGCAATATGGCAATCGAAGGTGGCGCGCGTGCGGGTTTGATCGCGCCCGACGAAAAAACTTTTGAATATTGTAAAGGTCGCCCACACGCTCCCAAAGGTGCGGCTTGGGAACAGGCAATCGAATATTGGAAGACTTTGTTTACAGACGAGAGCGCCCATTTTGATAAAATAATAGAAATAAATGGTGAGGATATAGCCCCTGTTGTTACATGGGGAACTTCTCCCGAAGATGTACTTCCAATCACTGAAATTGTTCCAGCGCCTGAAAACTTTCAAGGTGGTAAGATAGAAGCCGTAAAAAGGTCTTTAGATTATATGGGGCTTACTGCAGGGCAAAAATTAACTGATATTAAAATTGATACTGTTTTTATAGGTTCATGCACAAATGGCCGAATAGAAGATTTGCGTGCTGCCGCAAAAATCCTCGAAGGAAAAAAAGTAAAAGATGGCATGCGAGCAATGGTGGTTCCTGGATCGGGCTTGG
This sequence comes from Paracoccaceae bacterium, assembly GCA_029248915.1. Lineage (GTDB taxonomy): Bacteria > Pseudomonadota > Alphaproteobacteria > Rhodobacterales > Rhodobacteraceae > Salinivivens. Next base: position 3,301 of record JAQWIK010000053.1, read on the forward strand.
TGCGTGCTCAAGCCGAAGAAGAAGGGTTGGCTGATATATTCAAGCAGGCAGGTTTTGAATGGCGATTAGCTGGTTGTTCAATGTGCTTAGCGATGAACCCAGACCAGTTGAGTGAAGGTGAGAGATGTGCCTCAACGTCAAACCGGAACTTTGAAGGTCGGCAAGGCTATAAGGGGCGCACGCATTTGGTATCACCTGAAATGGCAGCAGCAGCAGCGGTTACAGGACATCTTACTGACGTAAGGGAAATGATTTGATGGAAAAGTTTGAAAAATTTAGCGGCATAGCAGCGCCGATGCCTTTGGTAAATATCGATACGGATATGATAATTCCAAAGCAATTTTTAAAAACTATCAAGCGGTCAGGTCTAGGCATAAATGCATTTGCAGAAATGCGCTATAAGGCGGATGGATCAGAAGTTGAAGATTTTGTTTTAAATAGACCGGCATACAGGGAATCCAGTATTCTAGTGGCGGGTGATAACTTTGGATGTGGTTCTTCTCGTGAGCATGCTCCCTGGGCTTTATCTGATTTTGGGATCAAGGTTGTGGTTTCTACATCTTTTGCAGACATCTTCTTTAACAACTGTTTTAAAAATGGAATGTTGCCTATTATTTTGCCATCAGAACAAGTTGAAATTTTAATGAATGATTCAGAAAAAGGATCGAATGCTCGAATTGAAGTAGATTTGGAGGCTCAGACAATAACATCTTCGGATGGAAACGTTTTTTCATTTGAGGTTGACCCATTTAAGAAACACTGTTTGCTTAATGGATTAGACGATATTGGTCTAACAATGGAGAAATCTTCCAGTATAGATGCATTTGAGAAAAAATTAGCGATCGAACAGCCTTGGCTGTGATTAAATAAACTTTCGAGCAAGCTACCTCTTTTATTTTATAAAATTCGAGAAAATATACTGTAATTATAGCGCGTCAATATTTTGTGAGGACACTTTAAATGACTAATCCATCAATTCTAATTTTGCCAGGGGACGGAATTGGCCCAGAAGTAATGAAAGAGGTTCGCAAGGTTATCGACTGGTACGGCAAAAACTTGAGGTTAGGTTTTGATGTCTCCGAAGATCTAGTTGGTGGTATTGCATATGATACCCATGGTACGCCTTTGCATGACTCCACTTTAGAAAAAGCTCAAGAAGTCGATGCAGTTTTGTTGGGAGCTGTTGGTGGGCCTGACTATGATAATTTAGATTTTAGTGTAAAACCTGAACGCGGATTGTTGAGGCTCCGCAAAGAAATGGATCTGTTTGCAAACTTGCGGCCGGCTCAGTGTTTCAACGCTCTTGCGGATTTTTCTTCATTGAAAACAGAAGTTGTGTCTGGACTTGATATCATGATTGTTCGCGAACTTACCTCAGGAATTTACTTTGGTGAGCCGCGTGGCATTATTAAAGAGGGTAATGAACGTGTTGGAATAAACACTCAAAGATATACATAAAGTGAAATCGACCGCGTTGCGAGATCAGCTTTCGAGCTTGCACGTCGACGGGGCAATAAAGTCTGTTCGATGGAGAAAGCAAATGTAATGGAGTCAGGTGTTCTTTGGCGTGAAGTTGTTCAGAAAGTCCATGATGAGGATTACCAAGATGTAGAGCTTTCATATGTATGCTGACGCGGGAGCCATGCAATTATGCCGTTGGCCGAAACAATTCGATGTTATTGTAACAGATAATTTATTTGGTGATTTATTATCTGATGCTGCAGCAATGTTGACAGGTTCGCTTGGTATGTTGCCGTCAGCATCCTTGGGAGCCCCGATGGCCAATGGTCGTCCTAAAGCCTTATATGAACCAGTTCACGGATCGGCACCAGATATAGCTGGGCAAGGTAAAGCGAATCCAATTGCTTGTATTTTAAGTTTTGCAATGGCACTTAGATACTCTTTTGATGAGGGAAAAGAAGCGGACCGTGTAGAAGCAGCTGTGGAAAGTGTTCTAGCAGATGGTTACCGAACGGCAGATTTGCTTGGTGAAGAAGGGGTTGACCCTGTAACTACACAGCAAATGGGTGATGCTATTTTAGCGGCTTTAAATGCTACCTTGTAGAATTCTGTAAAGTACTTAGTAAAATTAAAACTGATGACTTGAGATAATGAAAACAGCACTTTTGGTTATAGATGTTCAGAATGACTTTTGCCCCTCTGGGGCATTAGAAGTTATAGGTGGTAATGAGATCATCGCTGATATCAATCAGGAAATGAAAAAATATAATTGTGTTGTTCTTACTCAAGATTGGCACCCAAAAGGCCATTCATCTTTTGCTATGAGCCATGATGGCAAAGAGCCCTTTGATGTGATTGAAATGCCTTATGGTGAACAAGTTCTATGGCCAGAGCATTGCGTGCAAGGCAGTGAAGGGGCCAACTTTCATTTAAAGTTAGATGTAGATCGCGCCAGTGCAGTCATAAGAAAAGGTGCGAACCCACAGATAGACAGCTACTCAGCTTTCTTTGAAAATGATAGAAATACTGCAACAGGTTTAGACGGATATTTAAAATCGCTGGGAATTGATAAAATTAATTTAGTTGGCTTAGCGACTGATTTCTGTGTAAATTATTCTGCGCAAGATGCTGCTAATTTAGGATACGAAGTTTCAGTTTTGGAAGCGATGTGTAGAGCTATTGACTTAAATGGGTCCCTAGCGGTGGCAAGAACAGAAATGCGCAACTGTGGAGTGGAGTTAATTTAATGGTTGATATCGCGAGGCGCGTTTGGAACCATAAGTGGAAGATTGACCCTATCATAAGGTCTTTATTGGACACAGATTTTTATAAGTTATTAATGTGTCAATCTATTTTTCGAAACAAGCGTGATACTTCTGTAACATTTAGCCTAATAAACAGAAGTAAAAACATAAAGTTAGCAGAACTCATAGACGAGGGTGAGTTACGAGAACAGCTGGACCATATCCGTAGTCTATCATTATCAAGAGGTGAAAGCACCTGGTTGCGTGGTAATACATTTTACGGGAAAAGACAGATGTTCCGCTCTGACTTTATGGAATGGTTTGAGACCTTAAAGTTACCTGCTTATCATCTAGAAAAAAAAGCTGGTCAATATGAGCTCACTTTTGAAGGCTCATGGCCGGAAGTAATGCTTTGGGAAGTTCCTGCTCTTTCGGTTTTGATGGAATTGAGAGGCCGAGCTGTTCTTAACAAAATGGCAAAGTTTGAACTTGAGGTTTTATATGCTCGCGCAATGACTAAGCTTTGGGAAAAAATAGAGAATCTTAGGGATATTGAGGACTTAAAAATAGCAGATTTTGGAACGCGCAGGCGGCATTCGTTCCTTTGGCAAGATTGGGCTGTTCAGGCGATGTTGGAGGGATTAGAGGATAAATTTATAGGCACCTCAAACTGCTTGATTGCTATGAAACGAGATATTGAAGCAATTGGAACTAATGCCCATGAGCTTCCCATGATTTATAGTGCTCTTGCTGAAAATGATGAACAACTTGCTAATGCGCCATATCAAGTTCTGGCAGATTGGCATGAGGAACACGATGGAAATTTACGAATTATTTTACCTGACACATACGGTACAGAGGCTTTTTTAAAAAGAGCGCCAGATTGGTTGAAACAGTGGACTGGCATACGAATTGATAGCGGTGATCCTGTTGAAGGCGCTGAGGCGGCTATCGCTTGGTGGAAAGATAAGGGAGAAAACCCTGAGGAAAAGTTAGTCATTTTTTCAGATGGCTTGGATTCACATAACATAAGAGATCTACACCAAAAGTTTAACGGGCGGGTAAAAGTATCGTTTGGGTGGGGAACAAACTTAACAAACGACTTTCGAGGGTTGGTTACAGATGGGTCGCTGGATGCTTTTTCACTTGTTTGCAAACCAATTAATGCTGATGGCCGATCAACTGTAAAATTATCCGATAACTTAAATAAGGCTATGGGGTCACTTGAAGAAATTGATCGTTACAAGCGTGTGTTTAGTGTTGGAAAACAAAAATCATTCGACGTTTTTGTATAGCTTAGAGGGGTAAGTTTAAAATGTACCCCGTAGTTCGCATGGCGAAAGAATTTTGGGTAAATAGGAGTGCGCAGCCTATTAAGCTTGGCGAATTTCATGTCTCCCACCATGTATGCTGGCCTTGGGATTTAGATATGTGGTTAGAGCTCAACAATGGAAGGACACTTACTCTTTATGATTTAGGGCGCCTTGTCTTAGCTAACCGCAGCGGCTTACTTTCTTTGTTAAAGGAAAAACGTTGGAGCATGACGATGGCTGGTGCATCGGTGCGTTATCGTCGGCGGGTTCGGATGTTTGAGCGTTTTGATATGTGGAGTAGAGGTATATGCTGGGACGACCGCTTTTTTTATATAGAACAATCTATTTGGAAAAAAAATGGAGAGTGTGCTGGTCACATCGTTTATCGAAGTGCTTTTGTGGACAAAGCTGGGATTATAAATCCGGACAAAGTCATTGAGGCTTTAGGAAAAAAAATAGAGAGACCTCAAATTCCAGGTTGGATTGTTAAATGGATTGAGGCTGAAAATAATCGCCCATGGCCTCCAGATAAAGAATAACTTGGTATAAATTAGTAAATAATGTTTAAGTGACCTGAGTTTTCTTGGAGATTGCTAATGTCACAACGTAAGCGCATTTGGGGTTGGTTTTTTTATGACTGGGCTTGCCAACCATTTTACACATTAATGTTGACCTTCTTTTTTGCGCCTTACTTTGCAACCGTTGCTGCAGACTTTTTTATTGCATCAGGTATGGAGACTGAAGCGTCCAAGGCAAAAGCACAGACTATGTGGTCTATTTGTCTTTCTGCATCGGGCCTATTTATAGGAATTAGCGCCCCAATCTTAGGGGCAATTGCCGATACGTCAGGTCGTCGTATGCCCTGGATATATGTTTTTTCTGTAATGTTGATTGTTGGTGCTGTGGGAACATGGGTCGGCGTTCCTGATGGATCAAATTTAACACTTATGCTATACTTTTTTGCGCTGGGTTACATTGGTACTGAGTTTGCTTTGATATTTACCAATGCTCAATTAACAACCCTGGGCAGTCAGAGTGAGATTGGAAAAATTTCCGGCTCTGGGTTTGGATTTGGATATTTAGGCGGCGTTTTTGCCCTCGCTATTGCTCTATTGTTTCTAGTTGAACAGCCAAATGGAAAAACATTTATGTTGGGAATTGAACCACTTTTTGGATTTTTAGACTCAGAACAAATGGAAGGTACTCGCTTTATTGGGCCACTTGCAGCCATATGGTTTATCATTTTTGCGATACCATATTTCAGGAACACCAAAGATGATCCTTCTCTTTTAGATAAGATTAATGTCGGTAAGGGGCTTCGAGATCTAGTGCAATTGTTAAAGGGTCTGCGGGCCAGGCGTAGCATGAGTGCTTATCTAGTTTCTTCAATGTTTTATCGAGATGCTATGAATGGGCTTTATAGTTTTGGTGGAGTATACGCAGCGCTTGTTCTTGACTGGACAATAACTCAGTTAGGGGTATTTGGAATAATTGCGGCTCTAGGTGCTGCACTTTTTAGTTGGCTTGGCGGAAAAGCAGACAGTTTGTTGGGTCCAAAGCCAGTTATTACTGTTTGCATTTATGTTATGATAATTGTCTGCATAACTATTGTCGGGATGACTCCTAGTTCTCTATTTGGAGTTCAATTGCCAGATGGATCAACTTTACCCGATACTATTTTCATGATTTGCGGTGTTTTGATTGGTGGCTTTGGAGGCGCTATGCAAGCTGCAAGCCGTACTATGATGGTTAGGCATACAACAGTGGAGCGAGCTACTGAGGCATTTGGGTTATATGGTCTAATGGGGCGGGCGACTGCTTTTCTAGCGCCTACATTAATAGGCATTGTAACAGCAATTACGCAAAGTCCCCGTATCGGAGTTTCTCCCCTGGTTGGACTTTTTATAATTGGGTTAATTATTTTGACTTGGGTTGATGCAGATGGTGAGACGAGTACTTAATTTAATATTAACTTTCAATCTTGCTATATTTGCTAGTTTTGCATCGCTTCCGGTGCTTGCTGCATCATTCAGCCAAAACTCTCCAGGTGAAGCAAGGGATTATTTTGGTAAGTTTTCAAAACCCTCGAAACAGCAGTCGACCCCAATCGGCGGGTACTCATTCGGATGCCTGGCTGGAGGGCAAGTATTACCTGAAAGTGGCCCAACTTGGCAGGCAATGCGACTTTCACGTAATCGAAATTGGGGCCATCCAGTTTTATTAGATTATTTAGTTAAGCTGTCAGAAAAAGCGGCGCAATTAAAGGGTTGGAAAGGTCTTTATATAGGTGACCTTGCACAACCTAGAGGCGGGCAAATGGTGTCAGGGCATGCCAGTCATCAAACTGGCTTGGACGTTGATATCTGGATGTTGCCTGCAAAAAATTTAAACTTAACAAAAACTGAGCGTGAAAACATAAGTTCTATCTCATTACGCAAATCAAGAGGCGCATACGTTAATGACTCTTGGACAACAGAACATCATAAGTTGCTGCGCTCAGCAGCCAGTGATCCACGCGTTGAGAGAATTTTTGTTTTCCCAGGTGCAAAGGTTAAAATGTGTAAGGATGAAAAAGGTAATCGAGATTGGCTTAGAAAAATTAGGCCTTGGTATGGGCACCACTATCACTTTCATGTGAGATTGAAGTGCCCAAATGATGCCAGTGAATGTGTAAACCAGCATCCTCCACCTCTAGGTGATGGTTGTATTGAAGCGGAAAAATGGGTGAAAAATATTCTAAATCCACCAAAAAGAGACCCTAAAGCGCCAAAACCAAAGCCAAAGCCTCCACTTACATTAAAACGTATACCAAAAGAGTGCATCGCTGTCCTGAATGCGCCAGACATTAATTCTAATTAATTCCGCTTGTTAATAGGTTTAAACGGGATTATTGAAGCATCGTCTCTGATGAGTGGGGGCCAAGTCTCCGAATACCTTGAGAAAACGGAATATAAAATGAGCAAGCTTTTTCCCGGCATCTTTGCCATGGCTATAATTGTCGTAGCCTCTAATATTCTAGTGCAATTTTTTATAGGTAATTGGCTCACTTGGGGAGCTTTTACCTATCCATTTGCATTTTTAATTACTGACCTTATCAACAGAATGTACGGTTCTGCGGATGCCCGACGTGTCGTCTTCTTTGGGTTTGTTGTTGGCATTGTATGTTCGCTAATCGGCACTCAGATTAATTTAGAAATTGCTCCTGATTTCATGGCCCCAGCAGTTACACTCAGAATAGCAATTGGATCTGCCACGGCATTTCTCTGCGCTCAGTTGTTGGACGTGGCAATTTTTGATCGACTTAGGCATGGAACCTGGTGGAGTGCTCCATTGGTTTCTACATTGATTGGGTCAACTTTAGATACTATCTTGTTTTTCTTCATTTCTTTTTCTTTTATGATGACGAGTTTACTTGGCAGTGACCATAATATTGATTTTTTCAATGAAACCGTAATGGGTCCTTTGGGGTTTGAACAAACGCGGTGGATCGCTACTGCTATGGTGGATTGGTTTGTCAAAGTATCTATAGCACTTATTGCGCTTATTCCTTTTAGGATGATCATTATCTCTTATCACGCGCGAAATAATTAGCTTTTGACATTTCTAATTTTTGTGTCACTCTGTGGATAAGTGAAACAAATGAAAGGAGGTGGTCCAGTGTCTAAAGAGGTATTGGAGAGAGGTGTCGGAACAGTTGAGGAGTTTACGCTCTAAGGCAGCCCTTGAGGAGTGAAGTCCGCAATTGGTATTTCCTAACCGACACACTTCCCTACAATCTCAAAAATTTTAATTAGGGCGGCCTATTGGCCGCCCTTTTCATTCAATATTTTGATTAAAAGTAATGCTTAAAATAAATGAAAATATTATAATTGAAGACTGGGAGTTGATAGAAAATTTCGTTCGATCATCAGGGCCAGGAGGGCAAAATGTAAATAAAGTGAGCACGGCTGTTGAGCTTCGATTTGAGGCTTTAAGATCTCCTAATATACCTGATCAAGTGAAGGTCCGATTGAAGAAGATCGCCGGTCGACGTTGGACTACCGAGGGTGCAATAATTATCCAAGTTGAAGAGACCCGTTACCAAACGAGAAACCGGGAAATAGCGCGAAAAAGACTAAAAGATCTGATATTAAAAGCAACTATTGTGCAAAAAAAGAGAATAGCTACCAGGCCAACTGCAGGTAGCCAAAGACGCAGAATAAAAGACAAAAAACAACGGGGTGAAGTGAAGCAAGGCCGTAAAACAATGCGAAAAGAAAGCGATCTTGATTTTTGAAATAGAATTTAAGCTGGTTATTTGACTTTCGCCTTAGCATTCATCGCTATCGAGCCGTCTTCTCTTTCAATCCAAAGGGAGTATTCGCCTGATTGTTGCTCTATTCCCTTAACCTGAAATTTCATATTATCAAAAACTGGTGCCATAGCTCTAAATTCAAAATTTTGAACAACAGCATCGGGCTTGTGACTTGCTAAACCATCCAACAGTAAAGTAGCCAAAAGGGGCCCGTGAACAATTAATCCACCATAGCCTTCTGTTTCTGTACAGAAAGGAAGATCATAATGAATTCGGTGACCGTTGAAAGTTAATGCTGAGTATCTAAAGAGCAAAACGGGATCAGGGTTTATATCAATTGAAAAATCAAAATCTTTAGGCGCTTCTACCAATTTTGTTGCTACTGCGGAATTCGTGGCCTTTTCACGATATACAATATCGTGCTCTTCATTTATGAATACCGCAGGACCATTGCTTACTTCGTGGGAAACGGTTACGAAGACTAAATCTCCAGAGCTCCCTGATTTGGCTGTCACGCTTTTGATTTTGCTTGTTTTCTTATATTCTCTACCAACTTGTAATGGTGAAAAAAACTCCATTCTGCTGCCTGCCCACATGCGTCTGGGCAGTTGAACTGGTGGTAGGAAATCCCCTAAGGCGGCATGCCCATCGTAGCCGGCTTCCGATAACTTAAAAATTGGTAGAAAATACAGCCAATGCCAAAGTGGGGGTAAACTTTTGTTTTCTGTATAATCTAACTGTTCATGGTTTAAAGTAGCGGCCATTGCGTTGGCCGGGAAAGAAGTCAAAAGATCATTTCTCTCCTCAGTTTTTCCAACCCACTCCTGCAAATTCTCTGTTTTCATATCAATCCGTCGGTATCGTTTTAATTAATGCTGGAAGCTTCATCATTTTATCATTCCAAGAAGCTAAGTTTGAATACCCACTACGCCACTGCCTGGCATCATGCCGAAAATCTAAATAACCAAGGGAACAGGCGACTGCTATTTGGCCCATATTCATTTCGCCATCCATGGCGTTGAATTCTCCATTATCAAGTGCTTTGACTGCATGTAGAACCTTAGACCATTGAGCTTCCATCCAAGATGGAGATTGCTCATTTTCGGGTCTCAATTTACTTTCATATGTGATTGAAACAGCGCTTTCCATAATGCCATCTGCTAAAGCTTCTAGGGTTAGAATATCATAAATTTTTTCTTGGGGATAAAGGTTTGATCCAGCCAGCTCATCGAGAAACCGAGTGATGACTCGACTATCGAAGATAGCTTTTCCATCTTCTAAAATCATGACGGGAATTTTGCCCAGTGGATTGGCAGACCTTGCTTCCTCTGCCACAGAAAGTGCCGTTGTTTTCACATTGATCAGCTCAATACGATCATTGAGATTTGCATGATGAATAAGTGTCGTTATTTTGCGAACGAATGGTGATGGTGGTGAGTATACTAGCTTCATCAAATTGCTCCTGATTGGCCTTTAGCTTATTTTGTCAATTTTTGAACTACCAGAAACTTAGCGAATTCAAATTGTGAAACAAGTCCCATTTAGATATCAAGGAAATAAAGTTATGGGATCATCTTCTTTCCACTTAGGGTATTTTTTCATAACTGAATTGAACATCTCAGAAGTTTTAAAAGTTTCTAGCCATTGTGCAGTTTTGGGCCAAGGTTGGGATAAGAACCAATTAAAATCAATATGCGCAAATTGTCTAATAAATGGTAAAATAGCTATATCGGCTAGATTTAAATTTTCTCCAAATAAATTGGGGTCAAGCTGGCTTTCTATTAAATTTAGAAAGTCACTGGCCAGCACTCGGTTTTCTACTGCATTCTCATCAGGGTATCGATTGGGATATTTCGTTCGATCAAGCGCATTTTTGAATGGACCATCACAAATCGCTATCAATTCATTGCTTTTATTGGTTTCTCTAAGCCAATTGTTTGGATCGCTTATGTTTAAAGCCCAAACCATAATTTCAAGACTTTCATCCAAAATGGCATCGTTGGTTTGCAAGCAGGGAACAGTTTTGCTTTTGGAAACTTCTAAAAACTTGGGAGCTTTATCTCTCAATAAAACTTCACGTATTTCCAACTCTATACCTGCTGAGTAAATAGCCAGCCGGGCCCGTATTGCATAGGGGCACCTGCGAAAACTATAAAGTATGGGTGTAGTATTCATTTTATCTTAGATTGCAGTTGCGAAAAGTTGCTTTTCATTTGCATTGGTAATTTTGCCCAAGACAATACTGCCTTCGACTTGCTCTTTATCAAATTTTACTTCGGTAAACTGCTCTGTTCGACCCATGTATGAATTTTCCATGAGAATACTGTGATCTTTACCAAGCTGAGATGAAAGATGAGACTGTATTTGTTTTGCTCCCAGGCCTCTTAAAACGGCAGCTCGCCTTTTTATTTGGTTTCCATTTACTTGGGGCATTCTGGCGGCTGGTGTTCCCTCACGAGGAGAATATGGAAAGATATGAAGCCATGTCAGTCCACAGTCTTTAATAAGGTTAACAGAGTTTTCAAAATGCTCATCTGATTCAGTTGGGAAGCCAGCAATAATATCGGCGCCAAAAGTTATTTCAGGTCTTACCTTTCTGGCATCCTCACAAAATTTAATTGCATCAGTCCTTGAGTGACGGCGTTTCATACGCTTCAGGATTAGGTCGTCCCCATGTTGTAAACTTAAGTGTAAGTGGGGCATTAATCTTTTTTCAGTTGCAATCGCTTGCATTAGATTTTCATCCACTTCAATGCTATCAATAGAGCTAATTCGGAGCCTTGATAAGTCGGGTACAAGCTTTAAAATTCGCATAATTAAATCACCTAATTTTGGCGAGTTAGGTAAATCGGCGCCCCAACTTGTTAGATCAACACCTGTCAAAACTACTTCATTAAAACCTTTATCCACCAGGCGTTTGATTTGATCTACAATTACTCCGGCGGGTACAGAGCGAGAATTGCCCCGACCAAAAGGAATTATGCAAAATGTGCATCGATGATCGCATCCATTTTGAACTTGAACATATGCTCTGCTTCTTGAACCAAACCCATCGATCAAATGGCCTGCGGTTTCATTGACAGACATAATGTCATCGACTTTAATTTTTTCAGTTCCGAAGTCTTCATTTTCCGAAAACTGTGCCCAGGTCTCCTTAGCCATTTTTTCAGAATTGCCGATTACAAAATCTACTTCGGCCATATTAGCAAAACTATTGGGATCAATTTGTGCTGCACAACCGGTAACAATCACTTTCGCGTCTGGGTTTTCTTTGCGCAGTTTTCTAACTTCTTGTTTTGATTTTCTTACTGCTTCCGCAGTTACTGCACAGGTATTAATGATAACCGCATCGCTTACGCCAGAAGATGTTGCAAGCTCTCGCATCGCTTCAGTCTCATATGCATTGAGCCGACAACCTAGGGTTGATAATTTTGGTGAGGGGATAGTCATAAGCTATTTAAAAATTCTTCAGAAAAGCTACCGGTAAAAACGTGCATGGTGGGCCCTGTCATCCAAACGCCATCTTCGCTCCAATTAATATTTAAAACACCTCCGTCCAGTTTTATCTGGACTTTTTTTCCAGTTAAACCCCGTCTATTTGCAGCAACTGCTGTTGCACAAGAAGAAGATCCAGATGCCAAAGTTACGCCTACACCTCTTTCCCAAACGCGCATTCTAATTTGGTCTGGGGCAGATATAGAAGCAAACTGCACATTTGTTCGTTCCGGGAATAGGTGGTGATTTTCAAATTTTGGACCCATTTCTTCTAAATTTATTTTTTCTGCATCTTCAACGAAAAATGTACAATGAGGATTGCCCATGCCTGTGGCAGTTGGCGATCCTTCTATTGGGAGCTCCAAAGTCTGAATATTTTCAGACAGAGGGACTTTATCCCACTCCAGTTGAGGCTGCCCCATATTTACTGATGTAACGCCATTGCCCAAATCTACTGCCGGTATTGTCCCGTGCTTAGTAGTGAGTGTCAGATTTTCGTTAGAAGACTCGTCCATTAAGTAACGTGCTATGCATCTGGTGGCATTTCCACATGCAAAAGACTCAGATCCATCTGAATTATAAAACGACAGATGGGCATCGGACTCGCCGGTAGAAATTACAGCTAGCTGATCAAAGCCCACACCGAAGTGTCTATCAGCGATACCCGATATAATTTTATCAGACAGCTCTATATCTCTTTCACGTGCATCTATAACAACAAAATCGTTGCCCAGTCCGTGCATTTTCAAAAATGGTAAATTATGTCTGTTTCTTGCGTACATAAAGTGCCTATACCCTTCACAACCGTATGAATCCAGCAATACAGCGATTATTATTCGTTTTCGGGGTTGACCAGACGTTATATGGTTCCTAAGTACTTTCGTTAGTGGGCCGTTAGCTCAGTTGGTAGAGCAACTGACTTTTAATCAGTGGGTCACAGGTTCAAATCCTGTACGGCTCACCACTAAAATCAATGACTTAGCAGAAATAATGCATAAACCTGTAAAGCTGCGGGTTCCAAATGGGTTCCAAAACAGAGCGCTATATTTGCAACGCGCGCGCCCGTGCGCGACCTGTGTCTTTTTGTGTGAAAGGGTATTAATGGCCCCGCTTTAAGCTG
>JAQWIK010000054.1 GCA_029248915.1 Paracoccaceae bacterium
CTCCTCCGCTTTAAAAACTAAAGCGGATCGAACAAATGAGGATATATTTTAAATGGTACTAAATCATTTATATCAGGTGGTGCTTACTCAGACGCATATTTAACAATGACAAGAACAGGTAATGAAGGTCCAAGAGGCATCTCAGCAATTGTAATTGAAGATCCAAGCGAGGGATTAAGTTTTGGAGCTTTTGAAGAAAAAATGGGGTGGCGAGCACAACCAACAGCGCAGGTTCAATTTGATGATTGCCGAGTACCTGGGCAAAATTTAATTGGTGAAGAGGGAAAAGGCTTTACTTATGCAATGGCTGGACTTGATGGCGGTAGACTTAACATAGCAGCAAGCGCACTTGGCGGCGCCCAGTTTGCTTTGAACTCATCGTTGACTTATATGGAAGAGCGTAAGGCATTTGGTAAAGCTTTGAATCAATTTCAAGCTCTTCAGTTTAAGCTGGCAGATATGGAAGTAAAACTTCAGACTGCGCGAACTTTTTTACGCCAGGCGGCTTGGAAGCTTGATGCACAAGCAGAAGATGCATCTAAATTTTGCGCAATGGCCAAACTGTATGTAACAGATACTTCATTTGAAGTTGCAAATGAGGCACTGCAGCTCCATGGAGGGTATGGGTATTTAACTGACTATGGCATAGAAAAAATCGTTCGTGATTTAAGAGTTCATCAAATCCTTGAAGGAACAAACGAAATAATGAGACTTATTATATCGCGTCAAATGCTAACTGCATGATGTCAGATATCAGTTTACGAGTTCAGGGAAAAGCTGGAAGAATAACGCTGAAGCGCCCTAAAGCGCTTAATGCCATGACATACGAAATGTGTCTTGCCATTGAAAAAATTTTAATTGAGTGGAAATATGAGCCAAAGGTCGAAATTATAATTATCGATGCTGAGGGAGATCGCGCATTTTGTTCAGGTGGTGATATTTCCAATTTATACGAAGCGGGTAACAAAAGAAATTATGAATATGGCAAGAAATTTTGGGATGACGAATATCGCTTAAATGCCTTAATTGCCAAATATCCAAAACCTTATGTAGCCTTCATGCAAGGGTTTACTATGGGTGGAGGTGTTGGAATTTCATGCCATGGCTCACACCGGATAGTCTGTGAGACAAGTAAAATTGCAATGCCAGAGTGTAGTATTGGACTAATTCCAGATGTTGGTGGATCACTTTTGCTTTCTCAGGCTCCAAGTAATTTAGGATATTACCTCGGCCTTACCGGAATACAGATGAACGCTGAGGATGCAATTTATTCAGGTTTTGCTGATGATTATATACCAAAAGATCAATGGCCAAATGTTATTAATAGCCTAGAAAAATCAGGAGATACCTCGATACTGCAAAAGTATTCAAAAAACCCTGGTAAAAGCCAATTAGCCGAAAATAATAAATTTTTTGAAACTGCATTCAAATCAAAAAACCTTTCCCAAATAGTTAAATTTCTCTCAACGTCTGAAAATCAATTGGCTCATTTGGCTCTTAAAAAGATTTTCAAAAATTGCCCTATAGCAATGAGTTACACCATAGAAATGTTATCACGGCTTACGCCCCAATCTAGAATAGAGGATGCGTTAAATTTAGAGTATAGATTTACATCACGGGCTCAAGAGTACGGTAGCTTCCAGGAAGGTGTCCGCGCAGCTATTATTGACAAAGATCACAAACCAAAATGGCAATTTGAGATCGATACGGTTCCTAAAGAAGTTATAGATGAATTTTTCAAACCAATATAGGATTTAAATTAAATCAGGAGAATTTTTAAATGAGAATTGGATTTATTGGCCTTGGAAACATGGGCGCACCTATGGCTCAAAACTTAGCAAAAGCAGGACATACTGTTTTAGGTTTTGACACTCAAACTCTAAAAGTCGAAATGATAGAGATATTACCAACCGCAAGAGATTGTGTAGAAGCAGCAGAAGTCGTTATAACAATGCTTCCAAACGGACAAATACTGAAGTCTGTTGCAGATGAAACTATCCAATACATGAAAGAAGGCTCAATTTTTCTAGATTGCTCTACAGTCGACGTGGCATCAGCTAAAAGTGTGGCTGAAATTGCTAAAAGTCATATGATTATTCCACTTGATGCTCCTGTTTCTGGAGGAATAGGAGGAGCTAAGGAAGGTACCCTAACTTTTATGGTCGGAGGTCAAGATGAAGGCTTCATTAAAGCTAAAGAATTATTCGATATTATGGGGCAAAAAGCAGTTCATTGTGGAAAATCTGGAAACGGTCAATCTGCAAAAATCTGTAATAATATGATTTTGGGTGCTACAATGATAGCGACATGTGAAGCATTTTCTTTTGCTGATAAACTAGGACTAGACAGACAAGCAATGTTCGACGTGGTTTCAACCTCCTCTGGATATAGCTGGTCAATGAATGCTTACTGCCCTGCCCCTGGCATTGGCCCACAAACTCCAT
This sequence comes from Paracoccaceae bacterium, assembly GCA_029248915.1. Taxonomy (GTDB): domain Bacteria; phylum Pseudomonadota; class Alphaproteobacteria; order Rhodobacterales; family Rhodobacteraceae; genus Salinivivens. Next base: position 2,445 of record JAQWIK010000054.1, read on the forward strand.
CTGATAATAATTACATTCCCGGTTTCGCTTCAGATTTAATGCTGAAAGATTTAACCCTTTCGCAAATAGCTGCAGAAGATGTAAATGCTGATACTCCAATGGGTGAATTAGCCATGACACTTTACAAATCCTTTGTTGAAAAAGAAGATGGAGCGGGAAAAGACTTTTCTGCCATGCTTCCACGCTTTGAGAAGAAAAACCGCAATTGAAATTTTGTATGATAAAAGATATTACATACCTAGTTCAGCTACTCCCATCCAAAAAAAAGGATAGATTTTTTGTCATTATTCTTAGCCAGAAAAATTAAATTTTATTTAATTTTTATCTTTTTTTTAATCACAAGTATTCTACCCGTGTTCTCACAAGAAGCTTCAGGCTTATCACTAGGTAAACCACTTGAGACCTTAAGAGAACCTGGTGAGGTATATCTTGCTGGAAATAAGGGTGATTGGAATGTACGGTGTGTCACTGGTAATTCTGGTGAAATCGATAAATGTGAAATCCAACAACTTCTTTTTCTAAATGAAAATACCCCAATAGCAGATATATCGATTTTCAAATTACCTAAAAGTGAAATTGCAGTCGCGGCTGCAAATGTTGTGGTGCCGTTAGAGACTCTTTTGACAAAAAAATTTCGTATTGCCTTTTCTGAAGGTGTAGTAAAAGAATATCCATATTCGTTTTGTAATCAAAATGGCTGTTTAGTCCGCATGGGGCTGTTACAAGAAGATATCGCAGCAATGCAAAAGGGTTCATCTTCTGAACTTTCTATAAGCCATATATCAAGCCCCGAATCTTTGATAAACTTAAGTTTATCTTTAAATGGATTCACCGCAGCATTCGATGCAATCAGACCATTTTAAAATTTCTACAGAATTTGAGTAAAGATTTAGCAGCTCTATCATTTGGGGGTTCATTGTTTTGCCCTAGTAAATCCATTGTAGTTCTAAAGTCTTTAATTTGGTTTTGATTGTTTGAATAAACCCTAACCATTTCCAAAAAAAGATTTTCTGATTTAAAATTTGCACCAAGGCACTCAGGAATATTTCTATTACCTGTAATTAAGTTTACTAAATTAACAGTCTCAGTTTTTAACATTAAACCAATAATTTGCCTTGATAAAAAACCCATATCATAGCCTATAACCATCGGGGTATTATTAGCAGCCAACTCTAAAGAAACAGTACCAGAGGCTGCTAAAGCAAGACTAGAAATCTTAAAGCTCGCTTTTTTAAATTTTAAATATTTATCTATCCCAATTTTTTCAGGAGAAAGAAAAATAATATCTTTTGGCATGCTTCCTAAATATTTTTTAGAATACTCATAAATATTAGGTGTAGATGGAAGAACAAATCTGGCACTTGGCAAAATATTTGAAAACTTTTCTAAGGTTTCCCCAAAGACTGGCATTAAACGATCAATTTCTGATTTTCGTGAACCAGGAAGACATAAAATAATCGGTTCATCAGCCAAAGAATATTCATTCTTAAATTCTGCTATACTTTCCTCATCTGCTAAACTTTCTGTTACAATTGGGTGCCCAACAAAATCACATTTGATCCCAACATCACGAAAATAGGGAGGTTCAAAAGGGAAAAGAGCCAAAATATGGTCAACAAATTCCGAAATTTTTTTTGCCCGGTTGGGCCTCCAAGCCCAAACAGAAGGAGCAACATAATGGGCAATTGGAATGTTTTTGTTCAACAATTTTATTTTTTTTGCAACTCGAAAACAAAATTCAGGAGCATCTATGGTTAATAAAATATCAGGTTTTTCATCTAAAATTGACTGAATAGTTTGATTTAATCTATTTTTTAGGTTCGTATATTGCAACGCTATCTCAACAAGACCCATTACCGATAAGTCACTCATAGGAAATATGGAATCGAGCCCGCGGTTCATCATACCATTACCGCCTATTCCTACAAAATTGATAGAACCATCTAAAGCTTCTCTTAAACTATCAATTATTGCGGAACCGAGCTTATCTCCAGAATCTTCGCCTGCTATTATGAATATTTTCAATTTGTAGTTTCCTCGGCTAGAATAAAAAAATTATTCGCCTTGGCTATTTGTTCGCATCTTTCCTTATCTAAAACTATGACAGAAAGGGGCGAAACAACCAATCCGCCCAAACCAGCTTTACAGGCTAAACGTATGGTTTCAGGACCTATGACCGGCATGTCAAAACGTAAATCTTGATTGGTTTTGGGGCGCTTTACAAAAATCCCACCTAAATTAGTTTTTCTAAGATGAGCAGGGGTTT
>JAQWIK010000055.1 GCA_029248915.1 Paracoccaceae bacterium
GCTGTTAGAAAAGCGATGAAAACCAGACCTCTGCCAGATAGTAGAGGAATTATTTCATATTCTACATATGAAGTAGCAATTGCTCGAAAAGGTGATACCATAAAAAGTATTGCTGATCGTCTTGGCTTAAAGTCTCAAAATATAGCCGCATACAATGGTATGAGTTCTTTAGAAAAACTCAATGATGGCCAACTCATAAGCCTACCAAATCGAACAGATAAAAGAAAATTCCAACTGAAAAACTCAACTTCTAACCGCAATGAAGTGAATGTGACAGAGTTAGCTTCTACAGCTATTAAAACGGCAACAAGTAAAAAGAAAGTGATTAAAAAAAGCATTTCTGAGCAAGAAAACGAACCTATTAGGCACAAAGTTTCTAGAGGAGAAACTGCTTTTACAATATCAAGACTTTATAATGTCTCTATTCGATCTCTTGCGGATTGGAATGGACTAGATAGCAATTATACAATCAGAGAAGGGCAGTATCTATTAATCCCACTTCCAAGAGATAAAATAGTTACTGAAGTAGCAACGGTAAAACCCGGCAAAAATAGTAAAACTCCCTCGCCACCAAGTAGTGCAGAAGCTTTGCCAGAACCAATACCTACGGAAAATTTAGAAATAACTTCCGGCAAATCGAAGTCCTCTACTCGACCAGAAAATATAGAGCCAAGTAACACAGGACAATTTTCATATCCCGTGAACGGTAAAATAATCCGTGATTACGTAAAAAATAAAACGGACGGTATCGATATTTCAGCACCAGAAGGAACTCCAATCGTAGCAGCCGAAAAGGGTATCGTAGCGGCGATCACTTCAGATACCCAAGAAGTACCAATTATTGTTTTAAAGCATGAGGGGAACTTGCTAACTGTTTACGCTGGGATTGGAGATATTAGTGTAAAAGAGAAAGAAAAAGTCTTAAAATCACAGTTAATTGGTAAGATACGCCCAGGGAACCCATCTTTTTTACATTTTGAAGTTCGGCGAGGATTTGAGTCAATTGATCCAATGGAATTCCTAGATTAAATTCATATGGTTACAATCCAATCTTGACTCCCTTTTTTGCAGCTAAGTCGACAAAAAATTGCCAGGCCACACGCCCTGACCTGGCACCCCTAGTCGCCTGCCATTCAATAGCTTGCGACTTTATAAAATCCAATTCCTTTGACACACCATACTGATCACAATAACGAATAATCATTTCTAAGTACTCATCCTGAGTGCATGGATGAAACCCCAACCACAACCCAAAACGATCAGAAAGAGAAACTTTTTCCTCAACTGCCTCGGATGGGTTAATGGACGATGATTTTTCATTTTCAATCATATCTCTCGGCATCAGATGTCTTCTATTTGAAGTTGCATAAAATAAAACATTTTCGGGTCTGCCTTCCAGCCCACCATCAAGTACTGCCTTAAGTGATTTATAATGCTGGTCATCATGCGAGAAACTTAAATCATCACAAAAAAGAAGAAACCTTTCGGGAGAACCTCTTAAAATATTCAATAATTTACTAACTGAAGGTAGGTCTTCGCGCTGAAGTTCTACAATTTTAAGTGATAAGCCTCTACCAATAATTTCTTGATGAATAGCTTTTATCAAAGAGGATTTACCCATCCCTCTTGATCCCCATAAAAGCGCATTATTGGCTGAAAAACCTTCGGAAAATTGAATAGTATTTTCGAGCAAGATATCACGTGCTCTATCAATTCCGACTAACAACTCCAAATTTATTTTAGAAACTTTTAGTACTGGCTGTAAATGATCTGGAGATACTTTCCAAACAAACGCATTGTTACTTTCGAAATCAGGATATTCAAGTGGGGGCGGGCTTAACCTTTCCATCGCTTTTTCTATTTGCGCCAATGAATTTTCTATGTTTTTTAAATCGTATTCAGACATTTAACAATCTTTACCACATTTCAAACTATTCTTTTTCATCAAAATCTTTAATGAGCGGATCTGCGGAATCGTCATTTAAATCGCTAGAATAATCATCATCCAAAATATCTTCATTAATTTTTTTCTCAACTCTGGCGACTAAGAAAATCGAAATTTCATATAAACCGTAAACTACTACAAATAAAATAATTTGAGTAATGACATCAGGTGGGGTTACAAGTGCGGCTAGCACCAGTATCCCAACAACTGCAAATTTTCTGACATTTTTTAATCCTGCCGAGCTCACCAAGCCTGCCTTGCCCATCAAAGTTAGTAAGACCGGAAGCTGAAAGCACACTCCAAACGCAACAATAAATTTAATTGTCAAATTCAGATACTCTTGAGCTGAGCCTTGAAACGCTATCCCAGCAGTTTCAGCCTCTGAGGCTTCTCCCGATCCAAGTGAGCCGGGTTGTTGAAACCCCAGGAAGAAATCAAAAGCCAATGGAGTTACAACGAAATAGGCAAAGGAAGCGCCTAAGAAAAACATTATTGGTGAAGCCAGAATGAATGGTAAAAATGCACCCTTTTCGGACTTATACAGCCCAGGGGCAACAAATCTCCACATTTGGTAGCCAATGATCGGAAACGCTATTATTAAACCACCCATTAAGGAAATAGAAATAGCAACAAAAAAACCCTCTTGCAGTTTAATTAATATCAACCCACAATCTTGATGACCTCTTTGAATCATCGAAGCGCACAGTGGTAGGGTAAGAAAGTTAAAAATTGGCTTCCATATTGTAAAACATGCCAGCATTGCGACGGTGAAAGCTGAAACTGAATAGATCAAGCGTTGTCTAAGCTCTGTTAAGTGCTCTATCAAAGGAGCGGCAGAGTCTTCTGGATTATCTTTTCCCTCTGTCATTACTTATTTTCGCTCTTACTTTTCTTTTTAGATGTACTTTTTTTATTTTCTTCCGATTTTAAAACTGGTTTCGATACATTTTTATCGCTTTGTCGTTTAGCCGTTGCCTCGCGCATTTTTTTTGAAGAGTCTAATCTTTCTGATGCTAATTTACCTGTCTCAGACATCGGATCAAAATTTGTAAATTCTTTTGTAGCTTCCCCTACTTTATCTAAACCTGTCTTAACGGGATTAGCCGCAGCCTTGATTGATCTAGTGACGTCTTTAACTCCAGCTTGATCTGCAGCGTCGTTCATAGCAGAAGTGAATTCTCTCGCCATTCCTTTCATTCGGCCAACAAATTCACCAACTCGTCGAAATAAAACTGGCAAATCCTTTGGCCCAACAACTATCAAAGCCACTATCCCTATAAGTAGCAGCTCGGTCAGCCCAAAGTCGAACATGAACTATGCCTTATTGTCTGTATCTTCGTCTGGTGTGACATCTTTAGCACCTTCCACAGCCTCATCATCAAGCTGTTTAGTACTATCATTCACACCTTTCTTAAAAGCAGTAATACCCTTACCAACTTCGCCCATTAAAGAACTAATTTTGCCGCGTCCAAATAGAACAAGCACAACAACGGCAATTAGCAAAATTCCCATGGGGCCAGCATTTTGAATAAAAGAGGGCACAATTAAGTATGACATTTCGGTCTCCTTTTATATAGCGGTTTTAAAAAATAAAACTTACCTAGTGTAAATCCCAAAAGTGATAAAGCCAAAGCACTATATAGTAAATAAATCCAATTATTACTTGAAGTAATGAAGTACTATTAACTCTGCAGTTTATCAAGCGTCATCGAAGAATTTATTCGAATTCTATAACCTGTAGTAAGTAAAAATTCATGATTTTGGAAAAATATAGCATTTATCCCTTGGAACAGTTAACCAAAGCGGATGTCCTGAGTTTGGCAAGAACACATTTGGTACTGATGCCTTTATACTTTGACCAAAATCCATTTCAAATTCTATTAAACTCTCATTTCCAACAAAGCGAGATCTTTTTACGATACCTCTTGCAGCAATCCCCTGACTAGCAGTTGGTAAGGGTCCGCGCCCTTTTCTATCAAAATCAATGCGTACATGTTGAGGTCTGAAAACAATATCTATATCTGTCCCATCGGTTAGACCAGGAGCAAAAAATTGGCCAAAAGGAGTATCAGCGAGGCTACCTTTTAAAGTGGCGTGAATGGCATTAGCATCTGAGAAGAATTGGACTGCTTTTAAATCTACCGGTGTATTATAAATATTGTAAGGCGCGCCCTTTTGCAGGATTTTTCCATCTCGCATTAAGGCAATTTCATCAGCCACTTTCATGGCTTCTTGTGGATCATGGGTTACCATCAAAACAGCAGCATCTTCTGACCTTAACAAATTAAATGTTTCGTCTCGTATTTCATCTCTTAGTCTATCGTCTAACCCTGAAAATGGCTCATCCATTAACATAATTTTTGGTTTTGGAGCTAAAGCTCGAATCAAGGCAATCCTTTGCTGTTCACCTCCAGATAAAGAGTGCGGATAATGAAGCGCCAAGTGAGTAAGACTTACCTTTTCCAAAAGATCAAAAGACCTTTCTTGTTTAAACTCTTTTGATCCAGCAAGGCCAAAATAAACATTTTGCTGAACAGTTAAATGAGGAAACAATGCAAAATCTTGAAACATCAGCCCTATTGATCTTGATTCTGGGGGGATCTGAAAAGATGCGCTGCTGGCTAATTCTTCATCAACAAAAATTTGCCCAGAACTTGGCGTTTCAACCCCAGCTATCATTCTCAATGTGGTTGACTTTCCACAGCCTGAAGGCCCCAGAAGGCATGTTACTTGACCTGGTGAAATCTCAAACGAAATTTTATCAACAACAGTCAAGTTTCCAAATGATCGAGATAGATTTTTGACTTCTAACCTTGGCAAAACTGCATATCTTTTCATATTAGTGTTTAAACGTTGAGGTTATATGCAGCAATCTTTGATTTTTCAAGATTAAGAAAGGAATTTAAACTATTGCAATTTACATTGTCGAGTTTACCGCGCCACCATCCAACAAAATGTTTTGTCCAATTATAAAACCTGCTTGCTGCGAACATAAGAAAGCACAAGCAGAACCAAATTCTTGAATAGTGCCATAACGTTTAACTGGTATTGCATTGCGACGGTTTTGTTTGGCTTCCATAGAAGTGATACCTGCCTGTTTAGCAGTATGTAAATCTAAAGACTTTATTCTGTCAGTATCGTGCACACCTGGCTGTAAGTTATTTATAGTCACTCCAAATTCAGCAACTTGTCTTGAAGTTCCAGCAACGTAACCCGTCAGCCCTGCTCTCGCGGAGTTAGATAAACCCAAAGCGGGAATTGGAGCTTTTACAGATTGCGAGGTAATATTTACAATCCTTCCCCAACCTTTATCGATCATGCCTGGCAAAACCTCTTTCATTAAAGCAATAGGCGTCAGCATATTTGCATCCAAAGCTAAGATGAAATCAGATCTACTCCACTCACTCCATAAGCCAGGTGGCGGGCCTCCAGCATTCGTGACCAAAATATCTAAATTATTTTCAGCTTTTTCAAGCACGGCTTCTTGACCTGTTTTTGTAGTGATATCTGCCACAACAGTCTCAACACGAACTTGATACTTACTTGTTATAAGATTTAAAGCGTTATCTAAGTTTCCAGCGTCTCTAGAGTTGATAATCAAATCAACTCCTGCTTCGGCTAAAGAAAGTGCGCAACCCAAACCAAGACCCTTGCTAGAAGCGCACACAATAGCCTTTTTTCCTTTTATGCCTAAATCCAATTCTAATGCCCTTTCAAATATGAGACAGCTAATTTTTTTTCGAAGTCCAATTTATTGGTTAACCATTTTTTAAACCGTTTGATGTAGTTTTTTACTTTATAATAAAAAATGAAAAGGCTGACAAAATTAAATTAACATTTATTCATATTTTTAGAACTCAATCCACCTTGCCTTTTTGATTTAGCAACAATATATCGCAGTTTATGATGGATCAATTAACCCTTAGATCAACAATTTCTGAAGAAATTTCCCGTCGCCGAACTTTTGCAATTATTTCGCATCCTGATGCTGGGAAAACGACTTTGACTGAAAAATTTTTGCTCTTTGGTGGTGCAATCCAAATGGCGGGGCAAGTTCGAGCAAAAGGAGAGGCACGTCGAACAAGATCTGACTTTATGCAAATGGAGAAAGATCGTGGAATTTCAGTTTCTGCTTCAGCCATGTCATTTAATTTTAAAAACTTTCGATTCAACCTTGTCGATACACCTGGTCACAGTGATTTTTCAGAAGATACTTACCGTACATTAACAGCAGTTGATGCGGCTGTGATGGTAATAGACGGAGCTAAGGGAGTAGAAAGTCAAACCAAAAAACTATTTGAAGTTTGCCGATTAAGAGACCTACCAATCTTTACTTTTTGCAACAAAATGGACAGAGAAAGCAGAGATGTTTATGAAATTATTGACGAAATTCAAGATAATTTAGCAATAGATGTTACTCCTGTCAGTTGGCCAATTGGTATTGGTCAAGACTTTATTGGTTGTTATGATTTAATAAACGACAGTCTGGAGCTTATCGATAAAGCAAACCGAAATGTTGCCCTGGAGTCTATCAAGATAGATGGTTTGGACGATCCTGAATTAAAAAAACATGTACCAAAGGATCTTCTAACGAAACTGGTTGAAGAGGTCGAGATGGTAAAAACCCTCTTACCAAAATTAGATAAAAAATCTATCCTTGAAGGTCATCTAACACCAATTTGGTTTGGATCTGCAATAAACTCTTTTGGAGTTAAAGAACTTATGAACGGTCTGTGTGAGCTAGCTCCAAAACCTCAAATTCAAAAAGCTAATCCACGAGAAATACTTCCTGAAGAGGAGAAAGTATCTGGGTTTGTTTTTAAAGTTCAAGCTAACATGGACCCAAAACATAGAGATCGAGTAGCATTCGTAAGAATGGCCTCCGGGCATTTTAAACGAGGAATGAAACTAACCCACGTACGCAGCAATAAGCCAATGACAATCTCAAATCCTGTAATGTTTCTCGCATCGGATAGAGAGCTAGCTGATGAAGCCTGGGCTGGCGACATAATAGGGATACCTAATCATGGTCAACTTCGAATTGGGGATACACTCACTGAGGGAGAAGCATTAAGGGTAAGTGATATACCCTCATTTGCGCCGGAACTTTTGCAATCCTGCCGAGCAACAGATCCTTTAAAGTCGAAACATTTGGAAAAGGCGCTGATGCAGTTTGCTGAGGAAGGCGCAGCTAAGGTTTTTAAGCCAAACATTGGGTCTGGTTTTATCATCGGGGTGATTGGATCTTTACAATTTGACGTTTTAGCAAGCCGAATAGAGTTAGAATATAGTTTGCCAGTTCGATTTGAGGTATCTCAGTTTAATTCTGCCCGATGGGTTTCCGGGAATAAGTCGGACATAGATAAATTCGCATCAGAAAACAAACAACATATCGCTGTTGATCACGATAAGGATCTCGTCTTTTTAACCCGTCTTCAATGGGACATCGATCGCGTAGGGCGTGACTATCCCCAAATTTTGCTCTCTGATACAAAAGAAATGATGAGTTAGACTATCCAATTTTTAAAAATGAATTTACATTTAAAAAATCAACCTGTTGACCTACACTGTTGACTTATTTAGTAGGAAATCAGAAATATAAAGCTAAAGTACGATTGAAATCTAAAAACTATGGATACTCATGGAATTATTTTCCGATTTAAAGCTAAATCCTAAAATTTTAAAAGCTGTCAAAGACGCTGGATATGAAAAGCCAACTCCAATACAAGAGAAGGCAATCCCAGCAGCTTTAGATGGAAAAGACGTTTTAGGTATAGCCCAAACTGGAACTGGTAAAACCGCTAGCTTCACACTACCGATGATAAACTTACTGTCTCGCGGCCGGGCTCGAGCTCGAATGCCTAGGTCCTTGGTTTTATGCCCTACTAGAGAGTTAGCCGCTCAAGTCGCAGAGAATTTCGATATATACGCAAAAAACTTAAAGTTAAGTAAAGCACTTTTGATTGGCGGTGTAAGCTTTAAGGAACAAGATGTTCTGATTGATAAAGGCGTTGACGTTTTAATCGCAACACCAGGCAGACTAATTGATCACTTTGAAAGGGGGAAATTACTGTTAACAGGTGTACAAGTGATGGTTGTTGACGAAGCCGATAGAATGCTTGACATGGGCTTTATACCAGATATTGAGCGTATATTTAAGTTAACCCCGTTTACGCGGCAAACTCTATTCTTCAGTGCAACTATGGCACCAGAAATCGAAAGAATTACCAATACGTTTCTATCAGCTCCTGTTAGGGTAGAAATAGCGCGACAAGCAACTGCATCAGAAAGTATAAAGCAATCAGTCGTGATGTTTACTCCTAAACGAAAAGACAGAGAAGCCTCAGAAAAACGCCAGCTATTAAGACATTTAATTGATTTAGAGGGAAAAAATTGTACTAATGCGATTGTTTTCTGCAACAGAAAAACTGATGTGGATATCTGCTCTAAATCCTTAAATAAATATGGGTATCAGGCTGCTCCAATCCACGGTGATTTAGACCAAACAAAAAGAACTGAAACACTAGAAAACTTTAGAGAAGGCGATCTACGGATTTTAGTTGCCTCTGACGTAGCCGCTAGGGGACTTGATATTCCATCAGTTAGCCACGTCTTCAATTTTGACGTTCCAATCCACGCCGAGGATTATGTACATAGGATTGGTCGAACTGGTCGGGCAGGACGTGAAGGGACAGCTATTATGATCTGTAACACCAGAGATCGAAAAAACTTCTCAAATGTTGAAGCTCTGCTACAAAAAGAAATTCCACGTTCAAATTTATATGATGATACAAGTAGTGTTCACAAGATAGAAAATGAAACAGAACATTTAAAAACCAAAAAAATAAGTTCCGGTGAAGGCTCAAACCAAAATAGAAAAAATAAGTCAAAAAATACTAAAAATTACCAAAAAAATGAAGAAAGTAATAGTACTTTGGGTCTAGGCGAACACACTCCTGATTTTTTATCTCAAAGTTTTAATGATCGTCTTGTTAGTTAATTAGAGCTTAAGCGGCTTATAATTATGCTAATTTCTGGTTTTTTACCGATCTCAGTTAAAGCTGTTTGGCGAGCAACACGCTTTATATCTTTTTCCAACTTATTCTCGTCTTTAATGGTGCTTACTGATGAGCGACCTATATACTGGCTCAAGTCCTCTTCCAAAACATCGACAAAATTGCATTCAGAATGACCAAAATCTGCCAAACCTCTCAGTTCGCACCAAGGCTCTCCAAGCATTTCATCATTTTCATCAATAATAATATTTACAACTATTAACCCATTGACAGCAAGCTTTATGCGATCCCTAACAATTCCATCTAATGCACCAAATTTTAAAGTACCGTCTAAATATACTCGACCCGTATCTACGTGATCAACTACCTTGAGTTGGTTTCCTGAAAGATCCACCATTGTTCCATTTGTTGCTAATAATCCAGAAACACCTTTTACCTCTCCTAATTTTACATGTTCACGCAAGTGACGATGTTCACCGTGCATGGGCAGGAGAAATTGAGGTGATACAATATCATGAATTCTTGATATTTCTGGTCTGTTTGCATGACCAGACACGTGATATTTACCAGAGCTATCATCAACCACGTCAACGCCTTTTTCAGAAAGCTGGTTCATTATTTTAATAACGCCACGCTCGTTACCAGGTATCGTTTTCGATGAGAATAGAAAAAGATCGCCTGCGCTCAGGGTCATACCCTGGTATTTTCCATTAGCAAGTTGAGCGGATGCTGCCCTTCTCTCTCCCTGTGATCCGGTTACAATCAACAGAAGATTTCGCTTTGGAATCGCCTTAGCATCCTCTGGAGATATTAATTTTGGAAAGTCAGATAAAACGCCAGCCTCGAGAGATACCTCAACCATTCTCTTCATTGCTCTGCCCATTAAACAGACCGATCTGCCAGCTTTTTCAGCAGCCTCTGCAATTGATTTAATGCGTGCCACATTACTGGCAAAGGTGGTTGCAACCACCATTGCAGAACAGTTTTCAATCAGTTTCTGAATTTCAGGTGCAACCTCAGATTCTGACCGACCCTCATTTTCAGAAAATATATTTGTACTGTCGCATATGAGCGCACGCACACCTGAAGAGCAAACCTTGCGCCACAATTCATGGTCAAAAGCCTCTCCCACAACAGGATCCTCATCTAATTTAAAATCACCACTATGGATTAATCTTCCTTTTGGAGTATCGATCACCAAAGCACTACTTTCGGGAATAGAATGTGATACTGGTAGATAAGATACCTCAAAAGGTCCAATTTTTGTTGTAGCAGGCCACGAAGATACCACATTAACAATTCTACTACTTTGGCCATTTTCTTCTAACTTTCGGCTCGCTATTTTAGAAGTAAAATTTCTAGCATAAACTGGAGCACCCAATTCAGCCCACAGATGCCCAAGAGCTCCCACATGATCTTCATGGGCGTGGGTGATAAAAATTGCCTCAATTTGATTGCGTCGATCTTTAAGCCAAGAAATATCAGGGAATATTAAATCTACACCGGGCGTTGTATCCATATCTGGAAAAGCAACTCCCAAATCGACTATTATCAGTCGTTCGTTATCCTGAGGCCCATAACCATAAACATAGAGGTTCATACCTATCTCACCGGCACCACCTAATGGTAAATAAATTAAACGGTCTTCAGTCATAAACTATCTATGCTTTTAATATTATAATCAAAAATTAGTCGAAGGCCGTGCATAGTTAAATTTTCCTCTACGTTGTCAAATAGTAGTTCTGTTGATTGAAGCAATGAAGCTAAACCACCTGTAGCGACAATTTTCATCTCTTCTTTTTTTTCTTCTTTAATTTTTCTACAAATTTCTTTGACCAATCCAATATAGCCCCAAAAAACTCCAGACTGCATACAGGAAATTGTATTTTTTCCTATAACCTCTTCTGGTTTTGCAATGTCAACGTGGGGAAGAGCGGCTGCCATTTGATGCAATGCTTGGAGAGATAAATTGACACCTGGCGCTATCACCCCGCCTATATAAGCACCATCATGGTCAACTACGTCAAAAGTGGTGGCAGTCCCAAAATCAACAATTATCAAATTTCCACCAAAGAGATTATAGCCCGCAACAGAATTAACGATTCTATCTGGACCAACAGCTGTTCCTGTTTCAACTCTGACATCTATTGGTATTTTACAATCCGACTTCCCAACGACAAAGGGACGTGTGTTGAAATAACGATCCGATAAAACCCTTAAGTTAAATACAACTCGGGGAACTGTAGATGAAATTATTACATCCGTAATATCGACCTTAATATTTTGTAATGAAATTAATGTTGATAACCATACAAAATATTGATCAGCAGTTCTTTGATGATCAGTGGCCGTTCGCCAAGTCGATACAAATCTAGTTCCATCCCAAATTGAAAAAATTGTATTTGTATTTCCACAGTCAATGGTAAGTAGCATTATATTCTACCTATTACTTAAAAAAGATTTCAGCTGCGGCGATTTTCTTTTTCTCACCGTTATTTATTATTATCAACTGCCCTTTTTCATCAATAGAGTCAAATTTACCTTGATATTCAAAATTTGGTGTCCGAGCTTTTATTTTTGCTCCCAGTTTAGCGGCACGAGCCATCCAAATCTCACGTATTTTCGAAAAACCCATTGTTCTAAATTGATTTTCACGCAAGACATAATGATGGGCAATTAATTCAGAAAAGTTTAGTGGATCTAACTTAATACCAGTCTCACCAAATATAGAACCAGGTTCTGTTGTAACCCTGTGGGCTTCATTTAGCTTTGGAGTAGATAATAGATTAATACCTATTCCGATTACTAAGGCTGTCACGTGATGAAGGTTCTTTGTCTCTAACAAAATCCCACATATTTTTTTACCATTTAGGAGAATATCATTAGGCCATTTGATCGTAAGCACATGTTCTTTGCCTATTTTTTGATCTATGGCATCAAAAACTGATAAGGCTGTGACAAATGACCTTAAAGCTAAGTTTTGTAAATCTTCATCTATTTTAATTAAGATTGATCCAGAAAAATTTCCAACAGGGTCAGCCCAAAGACGATCAATGCGGCCACGTCCATTTGTCTGTTTTTTAGCAATAATAAAAGTCGGCTTATCAGTAAAATTTGCAAGTTTTAAAGCCTCAGAGTTGGTACTCTCTGCCTCATCTAGATAAACAAAATCAAATTCCATGTTTATTTTAATTTAACAACGATGATGCCGCAGCCTTTGCCATTTCTTCAATACCAAATAAACTTACAACACCAAAAACCATTATAGCAGCAGATGCTGTCCATATAGTTTTCAAAATAGGAGTTTTTGAATTATCTAAGGGAGTTTCTGGTGTTTCTCCAAAATAAATAAAATAAACAATTCTCAAGTAATAAAAGGCACCAACTACAGAGGCCAGCACCCCCATAATTGCCAAATAAGTTAAATCTGCATCTATCGCTGCCTTTAGCACCTCAAACTTTGCAAAAAACCCTAGCATGGGTGGAACTCCGGCTAGGCTGAATAGTAAAATTAGTAGTGCTATAGCTTTGCCAGGATCCGTTTCAGAAATCATTTTCAAGGAAGCAATTTCTGTCACAGACTGTCCGTCTCTTTGCATGGACATCAAAATTGCAAAAACACCAATATTCATAGTTATGTAAATCGTCATGTACTCTAAAACTGATTGAACTCCAAACTCAGTACCTGCAGCCAAACCAATGAGAGCATAGCCCATATGTGCTATCGAAGAGTAAGCTAATAGACGTTTCAAATCAGTTTGACCTATTGCAGCAAAACCGCCTAAAAACATTGAGAGTATAGAGAGTAAGACAATTATTTGTTGCCAATCACCCAAAATATTTCCAAAAGCATCGTACATTACCCGCATAAACAAACAAATTGCAGCCATTTTGGGAACTGTTGCCAAAAAGGCTGTTACTGGAGTTGGAGCGCCCTCGTAAACATCAGGTGTCCACATATGAAAAGGCACTGCTGAAACTTTAAATGCCAGTCCTGAAATAACTAAAGCTAAACCAAACATTAAGCCTAATGATGGAGAATTAGCGTTTACATTCTCAAGTATATCAGCAAATAGTGTTGTTCCTGAATAACCATATATAAGGGCTGAGCCATAAAGTAATAAACCGGATGAAAGGGCTCCAAGCACAAAATATTTTAATCCAGCTTCAGTCGACTTTAAGCTATCTCTTTTAAATGCCGCTATTACATAAAGTGCAAGTGATTGTAATTCCAATCCCATATAAAGAGCCATTAGATCACCTGCTGACACCATAACCATCATGCCCACAACAGAAAGTGCTATTATTAATGGATATTCAAATCTAAGAAAGCCCCTTCTGCTCATGTAATCTTGTCCCATAATCAGAACAATGGCTCCTGATAATAATATTATTATTTTGGAAAACCGCGAAAATGCATCGTTAATGAACATACCCCCAAATGCAATTTCAGTTTTGACTTCTGAGAAAATCATCAAAAAAGCGAGGAATATAAAAACTATAGCCGTAAACCAAGTAACTTTTTGGGCGGTTTCATCTTTTGAAGTATAGACAGCACCAACTAAAGCAACCATTGCATATACTGAAATAAATATTTCAGGAAAGATAATACTTAAATCATTATAAATCATATCTCTGACCCTCTAATTCTTGACCATTGATGTTTGAAATAATTTTGATGCGTCGATTTCTTCGTGATAACTGGAAACTAGGCTTTCAACAGAAGGACCTATGATGTCGAGGATGAGTGCGGGATACACACCCAGTAATAATGTAAAGGCAATCAAGGGCGCAAAGACTGTTTTTTCACGGAAACTCATATCGCTTAAAGATTTTAAAGCCTCTTTTATAAGATCACCCATAACCACCCTTCGATAAAGCCACAACGCGTATGCCGCAGATAGAATAACTCCTGATGTGGCGAATAAAGCAACCCAAGTATTTACTTGGAAGACACCAACTAACGTCAAAAATTCACCTACAAATCCCGAAGTTCCAGGTAGCCCAACATTAGCCATAGTAAAAAACATGAAAATCAAGGCATAACTGGGCATTACATTTACCAAACCACCGTAGGCTTCTATTTCTCTCGTATGCATGCGGTCGTAAATCACACCGACACACAGAAATAAAGCTCCAGAAATAAATCCATGGCTCAACATTTGAAAGATGGCACCATCTACACCTTGCTGATTAGCAGCAAAAATACCCATGGTAACATATCCCATGTGCGCTACCGACGAGTATGCAATAAGCTTTTTCATATCCTCTTGCACCAGTGCGACCAGTGAGGTGTAAACGATTGCAATAGCCGATAACCAGAAAACCAGATTTGTCATTTCTGACGCACCAATGGGAAACATAGGAAGACTGAACCGCAGAAAACCATATCCACCCATTTTCAAAAGTATTGCCGCCAAAACTACTGAACCGGCAGTAGGAGCCTGAACGTGTGCATCCGGTAACCACGTATGCACCGGCCACATTGGCATTTTCACAGCAAAACTTGCAAAAAATGCTAAAAATAACAGAGTTTGAACACCACCTATTATTTTAAAACCTAATAAATCAATAGTGCCATAATCGAATTTATAATTCATTAGAGTAGGAATGTCTGACGTTCCTGCAACGCTATACATTGAAATCATCGCAACCAACATAAGTACCGAGCCGAGAAGTGTATAAAGAAAAAATTTAAAAGATGCATAAATGCGATCTTTACCGCCCCATATACCAATAATTAAAAACATAGGGATTAGACCAGCCTCAAAAAATAAATAGAAAAGAACTAAATCGAGAGCCGTGAAGACACCTAACATCAGAGTTTCTAATAATAAAAAAGCTATCATATATTCTTTGACACGGGTCTCCAAACTCCAAGACGCCCAGATCACCAAGGGCATCATAAAAGTTGTTAACATAATAAAAAGAATAGATATCCCGTCTACGCCGAGTTTATAATTTAATCCCATTATCCACTTATAACTTTCAACCATCTGAAAATTAGTATTTCCAGACTCAAACTGAGCAAGGATTAACAAGGATATAATAAAAGTAGCCACCGTCGTAAACATAGCCACTCTTTTACACACAAGTTGTGCTGCAATATCCTCTCCGCGCGCTACCATTATAAGAACAAATGCGGCGAAAGCCGGTATAAAGGTAACCATAGAAAGCAGCGGTTGATCCATATTTAATTAACTCCTACTGAAAAAATCATCCACGATAGCAATGCCAAGATCCCCAATACCATACTAAGCGCGTAACTAAATATGTAGCCAGATTGCAAACGTGTGGAAATTCGTGTCACAAAAGGAACGATACCCAAGGCGATACCGTTGATAGTTCCGTCGATCAGCCCACCGTCACCTTTTTTCCAAAAAAAACGACCTAACGCTCTGGCACGGGAAACAAAGACAACCTCATATATATCGTCAAAATACCATTTGTTTAAAAGCAACCTGTATACAGGATCTAAAGTAGATGCCCACTGAGCGGGTTTTTTCTTATCCCAAACATAGAACCATAGCGCCATTAATAATCCAGTTAGCATAGCCAAAAAGGGACTGATTTTAACCCAAACAGGCGCATAGTGAGCATCATGCAAAACATGATTCTTTGGGCCCATAAAAATCGCACCTGTTGGAGGGGTATTTTCTTTTATTTCATCACTATTGTATTTAATGGAATTATCATCAGATCCTTTTTTATTTGTCTGGTGATATTCGCTATTTATTCCAAAAAAGTTTGCAACCTGATAATCTTTTCCAAAAAAACTGGAATACCAAATCATCCCCGATAATATTGCGCCCAGCCCAAGAACTCCTAGTGGTATCAACATCACAATTGGGCTTTCTTTGGCATGTGAATGAGAATGTCCGTTCCCTTTGGGTTCCCCAAAAAACGTCAAAAACATCAGGCGCCAACTGTAAAAACTTGTTAGAAGAGCTGCTATAACTAAAGTCCAAAAAGCAAAACCTGCATCAGTACCAGCCCAAGCGCTTTCAATGACCGCATCTTTAGAGAGGAACCCAGCAAAGCCAAAATGTGTTAACGGAACTCCCACGACAGTTATGGCGAGCGTACCAACCATCATAGCCCAGAAAGTATATGGAATTTTTTTTCTAAGTCCGCCAAAATTTCGCATATCTTGCTCATGATGCATCGCATGAATAACTGAACCGGCACCAAGAAACAGAAGTGCTTTAAAAAAGGCGTGTGTAAAAAGGTGATACATAGCTACCGAATAGGCTCCAACACCCGCAGCGACAAACATATATCCCAATTGAGACATTGTAGAATAGGCTATTACGCGTTTGATATCATTTTGTACCAAACCAATGGTTGCAGCAACAAAAGCGGTAAAAGCTCCAAGGATTGTAATAAAACTTAAAGCGGTTGGCGCATATTCCATTAACGGCGACATTCTACAAACTAGAAACACACCAGCGGTAACCATCGTCGCTGCATGGATTAAAGCCGACACAGGTGTCGGCCCCTCCATAGCATCTGGTAGCCAAGTGTGTAAAAATAGCTGCGCAGACTTCCCCATCGCCCCAACGAAAAGAAGAATCGCAATTAGGTTTGCTGCATTCCAATCAGCCCACAGAAAAGTAAGAGTTGTTTTGGATAACATTGGAGCTGCGGAAAAAATATCATCAAAGCTTATACTCCCGGTCAGCATAAACAAACCAAAAATACCTAAAGCAAAGCCAAAATCACCAACCCGATTAACTACAAAAGCTTTGATAGCAGCGGCATTTGCACTTTGTTTTCGATAGTAAAAACCAATCAATAGATAAGAGGCAACTCCGACTCCCTCCCATCCAAAGAACATCTGAATTAAGTTATCAGAAGTAACCAACATAAGCATTGTAAATGTAAAGAAGGATAAATAAGCAAAGAATCTCGCCTTATAATGTTCACCCTCTTTCCAGTTTTCATCATGGGCCATATACCCAACGCTATAAAGATGAACCAAAGCAGAAACGGACGTTACAACCACCAGCATTATTGAGGTCAGTCGGTCAAGCCTTATGGACCAATTAGCTGAGAAATCTCCACTGTTTATCCAACGAAACAGAGAAATTTTTTCGACATCAGCACCATGAGAAAGAAAAATTACCCAACTTAACAAACACGATATAAACAATAACGTTGTGGTAAGATAAATCGCGGGCGTTTCACCTATAGATCTCCAAAAAAAACCACCAATGATTGCCCCAAAAAGAGGCGAAAATAAAATAATTAGTTCCAAAAAGTCACCCTTTCATGACATTCACATCTTCAACAGCGATTGTTCCTCTATTACGGAAAAAGCTGACCAAGATAGCTAGGCCAATAGCCGCTTCCGCGGCGGCTACAGTCAAGACAAACAGTGTAAAAACTTGGCCGACTAGATCGTTCATGAAGCTAGAAAAAGCAACAAGGTTTATATTTACGGAAAGAAGCATAAGTTCTATAGACATTAATAAAATTATGACATTTTTTCGATTTAAAAAGAGACCAAAAATACCAATTACGAAAAGTACAGCAGCAACAGTTAGATAGTGTTCTAAAGTTATCATTTAAAATTCTCTCTTGCTTTACGACGGTTCAGCATTTTATAGCCCCTGCCCTGGCTTCACATTTTTCAAAGACATTGATTTGTCTGGATCGCGGTAAATTTGAGCTAAGATATCCTGGCGCTTAATATCTTTACGATGTCGTATAGTTAATACAATGGCTCCAATCATAGCAACAAGCAGAATTAAGCCAGCTAATTGAAAAAGAAGAAAGTATTGATCGTAAAGCAATAAACCTAAGGCGGCGGTATTATGAAGGTCTGTGGGAGTAGGTGCTGCGCGAACCGCTTCCGCACCATCCGCTGGAACCCATACGGCTAGCCCCATTGCTAGCTCCATCAAAAGAACAACCACTATCAATAAACCTAAAGGTAAATATTGCGCCATTTCGGCTTTCAAACTGGCAAAGTCCACATCAAGCATCATTACGACAAAAAGAAAAAGGACGGCAACAGCGCCAACATATACAATTATCAAAAGCATGGCTACAAACTCAGCACCAAGCAAAATAAATAGACCTGCGGAGGATAAGAAAGACAAAATCAACCACAAAACTGAATGTACTGGATTTCGACTTAAAACTGTAAACAAGCCACCAGTTATCGTGCTCAGTGCAAAAAGATAAAATGCAACAACCTCAGCACCCATTTTATTTATTCCTATTAATTTTAAATTTTTGAAAGGTATTCATTCGACATCTCAACTGCACTTTTATTTTTAGTAACTTTATTATCGATATGGCGCGTCTAGCTCTAAATTACGTGCAATTTGCGCTTCCCACCGCTCACCATTCTCTAAAAGTTTTTCTTTATCGTAAAAAAGCTCTTCTCTAGTTTCTGTAGAAAACTCAAAGTTCGGCCCCTCGACAATTGCGTCCACTGGACAGGCCTCTTGGCAAAAGCCACAATAGATACATTTAGTCATATCAATATCATAACGTGTTGTTCTTCTACTACCGTCTTCCCGTGGCTCTGCATCTATGGTAATGGCTTGAGCTGGGCACACTGCTTCGCATAATTTGCATGCTATACACCTTTCCTCACCATTTGGATAACGACGCAGGGCATGCTCTCCCCTGAAACGTGGACTTAGCGGCCCTTTTTCATTGGGATAATTTATTGTCGCTTTAGGACTAAAAAAATACTTTAGACCAAGCCTCATCCCTGCCCAAACATCAGCAAGAAAAAAATACTTTACTGCGCGAGTGTAATCAATTTTACCCAAATCAGCCTCCAATCAAATAACGAGCGTAAAAGCCACCAAAAACTTCAAATTTTGCCAGAAAAGCTACAAAAACAACCCAAATCAATGAAAAGGGCAGAAAGACTTTCCAGCCCAGTCTCATTAATTGATCGTATCTATAGCGAGGTGTTATTGCTTTTATCATTGCAAAAACAAAGAAGAAAAAACCCATTTTTAATAGCATCCAAAATATTCCATCCGGTAAAGCGGGAATTGGAGACAACCAACCACCAAAAAATAAAAGGCTTGTAAGTGCACACATCAAGAAAACGGCTATTAACTCACCAGCCATAAATAATAGAAATGGCGTAGAACTATACTCAACTTGGAAGCCTGCTACCAACTCAGACTCAGCCTCTGGAAGATCAAATGGTGGCCTATTCGTTTCTGCTAGAGCTGAGATAAAAAATAGAAATAACATTGGGAAATGTGGTAACCAATACCAACCAAAAATCCCATAATTAGTGTCTTGAGCCTCGACAATTGCCCCGAAATTCATAGATCCTGTGGAAATTATAACACCAATAATCACAAGTCCTATTGATACCTCATATGAAATCATTTGAGCAGCAGATCGAAGTGAACCCAAAAAAGGATATTTGGAATTAGACGCCCACCCCCCCATGATCACACCATAAACTTCAAGCGAAGATATCGCAAAAACATAAAGAATGGCGACGTTTATATTAGAAAGTTGCCAGCCGTCATTCAGTGGAATTACCGCCCAAGCTAGAATGGCCATTACAAAAGAAACCACGGGCGCTAGGAAAAATACAAACTTATCTGATCCAGCAGGAACAACAATTTCCTTAAATACCAATTTAAGCATATCCGCACCAGACTGCAAAAGTCCAAATGCCCCTACTACATTTGGCCCCCTCCGCAATTGAACAGCCGCCCAGATTTTTCGATCTGCGTAAATCAAAAAATATGCTGAAAGAAGTAAAAATACAGCCATAAGCAAACCCTGGCCTATCAAAATAAGCGCAAACCCAAAGTTGGAAGAGATTAAGTTCGACAGTACTGAACCAATAATCGTAAACAATTGTGAAAATATTTCTGTCATTTAAAGTTTAACCATTTCATTCCGCTGCAACTTTTGAATTATTTCTCACTTTTGCATTTGCAGACAACTCAGCCATCACGCTCGAAGCACGTGCGATAGGATTTGTCAGATAAAAGTCATGTACACAATTAACAAAATCTTTCTCAAGTAATTTACCCGTCTTTAATGGCATCCATTCATTGAATGAAACCTCATCTGTATGTTCCAAATGTGGGTATAACTGAATTAATACTCTTCGCAGTTGACTCAGATTGTCAAAGGGCAAACTATTACCCAGTTCCGCGGATAAGGCCCTCAAGATTGCCCAATTTTCTTTTGCCTCACCGGGAGCGAAGTTTGCTCTATTACTTATTTGACTACGACCTTCAGTATTTACAAATATTCCATTTTCTTCTGTGTACGCAGCGGATGGAAAAATAATATCTGCGTTATGGGCGCCCCGATCACCATGACTGCCTTGATAAATAACAAAGACATCCTCAGGTAACTCAATTTCATCGGCGCCTAAGTTGTATATGACATCTGCTGTTGCGATCTCAGCATTTATTTCACCTTCAGAAACAGCGCCAATATCCAAAGCTCCAACCCTTGATGCTGCTGTATGTAAATTTAAAAACTTTGATCTTGTTTTTTCTGCTAACTCCATAACGTTAGCTAAAACGGAAAGCCCGTCTTCATCCCTGATAGCACCCTGCCCCAGTATCACCAAACTGTCGTGATCTTCTTTTGCCGGAGCTTCACTTTTGATTAAATCTTTTAGAGATTTTCTACTTGTACCGCTGTGGTGATATTCATAGGTCAAGTCAGAAGCTTCACCCACAAGTTTAATTTCCGCCCCATTCAACCATGCTTTCCTGATCCTTGCATTTAACGTTGGAGCTTCGTCCCGTGGATTGGATCCAATTATGTAAATAGTTTTGGCAGCATCTATGTCTGAAATCAAAGCTGTTCCCACATAGGCGCTACGATTATCGCTTGGAAGTTTAGCTTGATCCAACCGGCATTCAACTGAGCCACCCAAGCCCTCAACAAGCTGTTTTAAGGCAAACGTTGATTCCACGGAGACAAGGTCACCAACTAGACCAAGTATTTTTTTATCAATTATCGCTAATTTTGCTTTCTTTAAAGCTTCTGCCCAAGTGGCTGACCGTAATTTTCCATTTTCACGTATATACGGAGTATCTAATCTTTGACGCCTCAAACCGTCCCAAACGAACCGCGTTTTATCTGAAATCCATTCTTCGTTAATACCATCATGGTTACGTGGCATTATACGCATGACTTCTCTACCTTTAGTATCGACCCTAATATTTGAGCCTAGGGCATCCATAACATCTATAGTTTCGGTCTTGCTTAACTCCCAAGGCCGAGCTGTAAAAGAATAAGGTTTGGAAGTGAGGGCTCCAACAGGACATAAATCGATAATGTTGCCCTGCAAATTGCTTTCTAATGTTTCACCCAGATAACTGGTAATTTCGCTGTCTTCACCACGACCAGTTTGTCCCATTTGAGAGGCACCTGCCACTTCAGTTGTGAACCGCACGCACCTAGTACAACTAATGCAGCGTGTCATGTGAGTTTCAACCAGTGGGCCAAGATCCAAATCATCCGAAGCTCGTTTTGCTTCTCGGAAACGCGAAAAATCAACCCCATAGACCATAGCCTGATCCTGCAAATCACATTCCCCGCCTTGGTCACATATAGGACAATCAAGGGGATGATTAATTAACAAAAATTCCATCACACCCTCTCGGGCTTTCTTCACCATTGGAGAGTTAGTTTTGACTACCGGAGGTTG
Organism: Paracoccaceae bacterium; assembly: GCA_029248915.1. Taxonomy (GTDB): domain Bacteria; phylum Pseudomonadota; class Alphaproteobacteria; order Rhodobacterales; family Rhodobacteraceae; genus Salinivivens. The sequence continues at coordinate 21,632 of JAQWIK010000055.1, forward strand.
ACCGTCAGGACCTGGGCGCAAATCACGAACTTGCATTGCGCAAGATGCTGCTGGTTTTGGAGGCCCTCCCACTATTTCAACCAAACACATACGACAGTTTCCTGCAATTGACAGCCGTTCGTGATAGCAAAAGCGTGGGATTTCTATTCCAGCTTCTTCACAAGCCTGAATCAATGTCATTGATCCATCTACTTCCAACTCCACGTCATCAATTACAACTTTACGCTCTTCAGACATAAAACTACCTCAATATCCCTTTTGATTTCGCCAAAAGCACTAAATTTCCGTGCGCAGCCAGTTGAGCAAATAAAAGAGTTTTAAGAGTTAAGTCTATAAAATTTGCCAAGCCAACTCTCATCATACATCACATTTTCCGCTGAGTTTTAGAATCTTACCAGTCAATCCAACGTTCTCATCGTCCGGACCCAAAACCCATTCTACATCTGATGTGCCAAAATTCTTAATACAAAACCTCGTAGCCTCGTATCTTCCAGCATCACGAGCTCCTGAAAGAGATCTACTTGCACGTCGAACCTTCAATGCAAAATATCGATTATCAGTCTTGTTTTGTGTTATTTTAGAAGAAAAATAGTGCCCATCAAATGACACTTTATTTTCCTCAAGGTCTAAAGGATTTGAACACCCCAATAACAAAAAAAAAGGACACAAAACCAGTACTGAGCATAAACATCGTTTATGAACCAAATTGATGATTTGACCAAAATTCATTGTGCTGCTACCAATTTTTGCAATGATCCTTGTTTCTTTAATCGATCTTCAATTTCGTCTCGAAAATTTCTTATTAATCCCTGGATCGGCCAGGCCGCAGCATCACCAAGTGCACAGATTGTGTGACCCTCAACTTGTTTTGTAACATCAAGCAACATATCAATCTCGCTGGGATTGGCATCGCCTTTTACCAATCTCTCCATCACACGCATCATCCATCCAGTACCCTCTCTACAAGGTGTGCATTGTCCGCAACTTTCATGCTTGTAAAACTTTGATAGACGCCAAATAGCTTTGATTATGTCCGTGCTTTGATCCATAACAATGACTGCCGCGGTGCCAAGGCCAGAGCCTAGCTCTCCACGTAAATAATCGAAATCCATAAGTGCTTCGCGCATATTTTCGCCACGCACACACGGAACTGAGGCACCTCCTGGAATAACAGCCTTTAAGTTTTTCCAACCGCCTCGGATACCACCGCAGTGTTTTTCAATCAGCTCTTCAAATGGAATAGACATTTCTTCTTCAACGACACAAGGATGATTAACATGTCCTGATATTGCGAATAACTTTGTTCCGGCATTGTTCTCGCGGCCAAAATTCTTAAACCAATCTGCCCCGCGACGAAGTATTGTAGGAACAACAGCGATAGATTCAACATTGTTCACAGTCGTGGGACAACCATACAAACCAGCACCAGCTGGAAATGGAGGTTTCATGCGAGGCATACCTTTTTTACCTTCTAAACTTTCTAGTAGTGCCGTTTCTTCACCACAAATGTAGGCACCGGCTCCGTGATGCAAAAACAAATCAAACTTCCAGCCGGATTTTGACGCATTTTTACCTATGAGACCTGCTTCGTATGCCTCATCGATAGCAGCCTGGAGGGCCTCTCGCTCTCGGATGTACTCACCCCTGATGTATATGTAACAAGCATTAGCATTCATCGCGAAGCTCGCTATTAAACAACCTTCGATTAAAGAATGTGGGTCGTGGCGCATTATTTCGCGATCTTTACACGTCCCAGGCTCGGATTCGTCTGCGTTGACAACTAAATAAGCTGGCCGACCATCGCTTTCTTTTGGCATGAAAGACCACTTTAGCCCAGTTGGAAAACCTGCACCGCCCCTACCGCGCAAACCTGAAGCCTTCATCTCGTCTACGATCCAGTCACGACCCTTTTTGATAATATCTACAGTATTACCCCAATGTCCTCTGGCTCTGGCGCCCGTCAACGATCTATCATGCATGCCATAGATATTTGTAAAGATTCTGTCTTCGTCTTTGAGCATTACAAATTTATCCTTTTGATCCCCGATAATTGATAAAAATTTTATACAATGAAAACAAAGCCCAAGATAATACTATTAAAGTAAAAAAATCTATAATCAGCATATATCCAGCTGATATGCCAAGTGAGGGAGCTACGCCCTGTGTAATACTCCAAGTCGAAATAGATGCAGCGATAACAACCGCAATTAATCTACCTTTTTTTTCTTTTATATTTTTATCCAACTCGCTCACTTAACTTTTTTAACACCCAATGCAGCCTGGATATTTTAATAACAAACTTAATCTCATTGTTTATTCCAATGCACAGATACCTTAACCTCAGTACCATCTATTTTTTTAATCGTATCGTTGAACTTTTTAGCTAAAGAAACACTCTTATTTTCAGATGGGCCACTACCTTCACCTTCCAGTAAACTTGTTAAGCCAACGGATGGCTCTACCGAGAAACGCCCATTTTGTGGACCTGGGCTAGGAGCAGACCCATTTCTCCATTCTTCAATTAACTCTTCAAACCTTTCATTAGAAAGGTCCTCATAATAGTCTTTTCCGATTTGTGCCATCGGGGCATTAGTGCAAGCACCCAGACATTCCACTTCTTCCCAAGACAGCTTACCATCGTTTGAAATTGTATGCGGCGTTGGTGAAATTTTTTCTTTACAAATATCAATAAGATCTTCAGCACCACATATCATACACGACAAGGTACCACACACCTGCACATGGGCTGCCGATCCAACAGGTCGGAGCTGAAACATGAAGTAAAAAGTTGCTACTTCCAGCGCACGGATGTGAGCCATGTTTAGCATATCCGCAACAAACTCCACTGCGGGTCGTGAAAGCCATCCTTCTTGCTCCTGAGCGCGCCACAAAAGAGGTATAATTGCAGATGCTTCTCGACCCTGAGGATACTTCGTTAATTGAGCCTCAGCCCATTTCTGGTTCTCTGGTGAAAAAGCAAAAGAGTCCGGCTGGTCTGGATGCAATCTACGAATCATTTTCACAAAGCCTCCTGATTTTGATTTTTGAATCTTTATGCAACAATAATTTACTCAACGATCAATTTCCCCAAAAACCACATCCATCGTTCCAATAATAGCAGCAACATCTGCTAACTGATGACCTGAGGCTATATGATCCATGGCTTGAAGATGAAGGTAACCCGGAGCTCTAATTTTTACCCTGTAAGGCTTGTTAGAACCATCTGACACAAGATAAACACCAAACTCTCCTTTTGGTGCCTCGACAGAAGCGTAAACTTCACCCTCTGGAACATGAAAACCTTCCGTATAGAGTTTGAAATGATGAATCAGAGCTTCCATTGATTTTTTCATTTCCGCCCTTCTGGGCGGACATAATTTACCCTGTGCTAAAACAGGGCCATTTTCAACATTAAGCTTTTCGATAGCCTGTCTTATAATCAACACTGACTGACGCATTTCCTCCATGCGCACTAGATAACGGTCGTAACAATCTCCATTATGACCAATAGGTATATTAAAGTCGAATTCATCGTAACATTCATAGGGTTGAGCCCGCCTTAAATCCCAGGCCAAGCCAGATCCTCGTACCATAACTCCTGAAAACCCAAATTTCTGAATGTCGTCTTCAGACACAATGCCAATATCTACATTTCTCTGTTTGAATATTCTGTTTTCAGTAAGAAGCGTATCAATGTCATCAATAACTTTTGGAAAATCTATCGCCCAGTTGTCAATATCCCTCAACAGCTCTTCAGTAAGGTCTTGATGTACGCCACCAGGTCTAAAATAAGCTGCATGAAGTCGCGCACCACAAGCACGCTCATAGAATATCATCAGTTTTTCTCTCTCCTCAAAACCCCACAAAGGAGGAGTAAGTGCACCAACATCCATAGCTTGTGTGGTGACATTGAGAAGGTGGTTAAGGACACGACCTATCTCAGAAAATAAAACACGAATTAGTGAGGCTCTTCTTGGAATTTCTGTACCGGTTAGTTTTTCAATTGCAAGACACCAAGCATGTTCCTGATTCATTGGAGCAACATAATCTAACCGATCAAAATATGGCAGGTTTTGCAAATATGTGCGGCTTTCCATTAGTTTTTCAGTACCACGGTGCAGCAAGCCTATATGCGGGTCACAACGCTCGACTATTTCCCCATCCAACTCAAGCACTAGCCTTAATACGCCATGAGCTGCCGGATGCTGTGGGCCAAAATTAATATTAAAATTACGGATTTTCTGTTCGCCTGTAAGAACATCCTCAAACCCCTTGGATCCGTCCATTATTTATCAATCCCTTCTTCGGGCAGAATATAGTCAGCTCCCTCCCAAGGAGACATAAAGTCAAATTTTCGATATTCTTGCACAAGCTGTATAGGCTCATAAACAACTCTTTTTTCCGCATCATCATACCTCACTTCTGTATAGCCTGATGTCGGAAAATCTTTTCTCAATGGATGTCCACGAAATCCATAATCTGTTAAAATTCTTCGCATATCTGGATGGCCCGTAAACATTATTCCAAACATATCAAAGACCTCTCTTTCAAACCAATTGGCTGAAGGATGTACATCGGCGATAGATGATAGCATGTCCCGATCGCGTAAAGAAACACGCAGTCTAATACGCTTATTTTGATACATCGATAAGAAATGATATATTATGTCAAAACGTTTAGCCCGTTCCGGGTAGTCAACTGCTGTAATATCCACTAAAGAAGAAAACTTACAACGTGGATCTATTTTTAAAAATTCGACGAAGCTGGAAATCTGAGCAGGTGCCACATCAACAGTTAGCTCACCATATCCAACACCAGATTCTAAAACACAATCTGCTCGCTTGTTATCCAAGTATTGCTTTAATTCTTGAAGCTCAGAAGTCATCTTTTGATTGTTCCTGTTCTTCGAATTTTTTTCTGCAGTGCCAAAATACCATATAACAGCGCCTCTGCTGTTGGTGGACAACCTGGGACATAAACGTCAACGGGCACGATACGATCGCAACCACGCACAACGGAGTAACTGTAATGATAATAACCCCCACCGTTAGCGCATGAACCCATAGAAATCACATACCGAGGTTCTGGCATTTGATCATATACTTTACGTAACGCGGGAGCCATTTTATTTGTTAGAGTCCCCGCTACAATCATTAAATCAGATTGGCGAGGGGATGCGCGAGGTGCCACACCAAACCTCTCCAAGTCATATCGTGGCATTGATGTATGCATCATCTCAACAGCGCAGCAAGCCAAACCAAAAGTCATCCAATGCAAAGAACCAGTTCTAGCCCAATTTATTATATCTTCAGTAGAAGTTACTAAAAAACCTTTATCTTGAAGTTGACTATTAATTTCTCGAGTTGAATTCTCAAGATCACCGCCAGCTGTATTGTCGCCAAGCATTACTCCCATTCTAATGCTCCCTTTTTCCACTCGTACGCAAATCCGACGGTCAAAACGCTCAAAAATGCTATCATGGACCAAAATCCAACCATACTGACGTCTTTTAGAGCTACAGCCCATGGGAATAAAAAGGCTATTTCAAGATCAAAAATAATAAATAGGATTGCCACTAAATAAAATCTCACATCAAATTTCATACGAGCGTCGTCAAATGCATTGAAACCGCACTCGTATGCAGACACCTTTTCGGGGTCAGGGTTTCGTACAGCGATCACGGCGGCGGCCAATAGTAAAATTAGCCCGAGACCAAGCGCTATACCCAAAAAAACGAGTATAGGAAGATATTCTAACAAAAGATCGTCCAAAGATGGCTCCTGTTGTGCAAGCGCATTAGACACTTAGCTTCGGCTAACAGCTAGGGGTTTATCGCCCTAATTCAAGAGGGTCAACACATGAAAAAAAGCAATAACGATTTAAACTTTTATACAAAAAGGAAAGCCAGGCAATTACAGAAGATTAGGACTTCTTAATCTTTTGACAAATCACATAATTTTTCACCAGATTGAACAAAACTTCCAACTTTAAAATTTACAGTTTCAATGTAGCAATCATTAGGAGCAACTACCTCGTATTCCATCTTCATAGCCTCTAACGCTAAAATACGTTGACCTTTGAGTACCTTACATCCATTTTCGATATAAATTTTAGATACCATACCAGGCATGGGCGATAAAATGTCGCTAGTTTTTAAATTAGAATCTTTTGTACCTTGAAAAGGATCTTGTGTTTGAAATAAAAATTGACGTTCATCAAATACAATAATTTCATTATCAATTTTTTTTGCCTCAGGTAATTGATTGCCTTCAAAAGACCATTGGTTCTTATCAAAAAATAAATCAAAAGAATTTCCACAAAACAAAATTTGTATTTTATTGAAATCTGGCTGAGACAATTGAATGTCGATAACTTCATCGCTGCAAAATAATTTTATTTTATGACAAATATCAATCCAATGTGAGTAGGCAAACTGACCTGACCTTGGTGAAAAGTAAGACATAGTAGCGGCGATAATAGCCCTAGTTGAAATAGAATTATGACTAATCAATTCTTCAATATTTTGTTCAATCAAATCAGTTTGCACAACTCCCATTTTAAATTCTGAGTTCTCTGTTAAATTACAGAGAAAATTGAGATTGGTTTTAACTCCAACAATTGCTGTTTCTTTTAAAGCTTTCTTTAGTTTTGAGAGTGCGCTCGATCTATCTTTCCCATAAGAGACCACCTTTGCCAACATTGGGTCAAAAAATGGAGAAACGATATCCCCGGTTCTTATGCCCGTATCCACACGGACATTTGATGGAAAATGTAGATAAATAACTTTTCCAGTATCTGGCAAAAACTGATGATTGGGATCCTCTGCGTAAATTCTTGCCTCAAAAGCGTGTCCTTCAATAGAGATATCTTTCTGTTTTTTTTCCATTGGCCTACCCATAGCAACGTTAAATTGCCAAGCTACGAGATCAATTCCAGTTATTTCTTCTGTTATTGGATGCTCTACTTGAAGACGGGTATTCATCTCCATAAACCAAAATCTATCTTCCTTCAGACCATCAGACCCATCAACAATAAATTCTACTGTCCCTGCGCCTTTGTAGCCTACAGTTTTAGCTGCAAGAACAGCTGCTCTACACATAGCATTTCTCATTTTATCGGTCATTCCTGGAGCTGGGCCTTCCTCCAATATTTTTTGATGCCTGCGCTGTAGAGAACAATCCCGCTCAAATAAATGGACAACTGATTGGCCATCGCCAAATATATGTATCTCAATATGACGAGGTGCCAAGATATACTTCTCTATTAAGACCCTTTCATTTCCAAAAGCTTTTTCAGCTTCCGTTCGGGCACTTGTCAAAAGGGTCAAAAAATCTTTCGGATCTTCAACCAACCGCATACCTTTTCCACCACCGCCAGCAACGGCTTTGATCAAAACCGGATAACCTATCGAAGCCGCCTCCCTTACCAAGGTTTTATCAGACTGATCTTTGCCATGGTATCCGGGAACGATGGGGACACCAGCGTTGAACATAGCTTTTTTAGCTGCATCCTTTTGTCCCATAAGTTCAATAGCCTTAAAATCAGGACCCACAAAAATTAGTCCAGCTGCCTCAATCTTTTGAGCAAACTCAAAATTTTCAGATAAAAAACCATAACCAGGATGAATAGCACCAGCTCCGCTTTTAATAGCGATCTCGATAATTTCATTTTGGCACAGATAGCTTTTCACAGGCGTCGAGCTTTCGATTAAAAACGCCTCATCACATAAACTTACATGCTTTGATCCCATGTCTTCTTCAGAAAAGATTGCAACAGTTTTTAAACCTATTTTTTTAGCAGTTGCAGCAACTCGGCAGGCAATTTCACCCCTATTTGCTATTAAAACTTTATTGAACAACAGTGTTATCCTTCATTAACTCAAAGATACTATAAAAGTATATAAATACAAAAACTTAAATCATCTCTAATATCTAATTAATTTTCCCAAGAAGGTATAAAAACCTCTTCGTTTACATTCTAAACAAGCCAAAATTAGTATCTTTAATCGGAGCATTTAAAGCTATTTGTAATGAAAGCCCTAAAACCTGCCTAGAATTCCTTGGATCAATAATTCCATCGTCCCAAAGGCGGGAAGAAGCATAAATGGGATGACTTTGTTTTTCAAACATTTTAAGCGTTGGCTCTTTAAATGCGAATTCTTCTTCTTCACTCCATGTATCTCCTCGACCTTCTATTTGATCTCTTTTAATCGTTGCCAAAACATTAGCGGCCTGGGTTCCTCCCATGACTGAAATACGAGAGTTCGGCCATGTCCATACGAAACATGGATCGTAGGCTCTGCCAGCCATCCCATAGTTACCCGCTCCAAAACTTCCACCAATAATTAAGGTTATTTTAGGCACTTCAGTTGTAGCAACTGCTGTCACCATCTTGGCTCCATGACGCGCTATGCCCTCGTTTTCATACTTTTTGCCCACCATAAAGCCACTAATATTTTGCAAAAAAATCAAAGGGATTTTTCTTTGTGAGCAAAGTTCAATGAAATGGGCCCCTTTTTGAGCTGACTCAGAAAAAAGAACCCCATTATTAGCAATTATTCCAACAGGACAGCCCATATTATGCGCAAAACCGGTAACAAGCGTTTCGCCAAAACGAGATTTAAACTCGTCAAATTGGGATCCATCAACCAATCTGGCAATAACCTCACGTACGTCATAGATTGTTCGCAAATCGTGCGGTACAACCCCTATTATTTCATTGGGATCGTAGTCAGGTTCCTGGGGCTCTAGCATTTTGACGGGCTCAGGATGCTTTCTATTAAGATTTTTAATTGCCCGGCGGGCCATCGCTAATGCTTGATCATCATTGTCAGCTAAATAATCCGCAACACCCGATGACCTGGTATGAATATCACCTCCACCCAAATTCTCTGCATCCACGACTTCACCAGTGGCGGCCTTCACAAGCGGCGGTCCAGCTAAAAAAATAGTTCCTTGATTTTTGACGATTATTGTAATGTCAGACATAGCGGGGACATATGCACCTCCAGCAGTACAAGAACCCATCACAACTGCAATTTGTGGGATACCTTTTGCAGACATTCTCGCTTGATTATAAAAAATTCTTCCAAAATGATCTCGGTCGGGGAATACCTCATCTTGATTTGGTAAATTTGCGCCACCACTATCAACCAAATAAATACAAGGTAACTGACATCTTTCAGCTATCTCTTGAGCTCTCAAATGCTTTTTTACGGATAACGGAAAATATGTTCCACCTTTAACCGTAGCATCATTGCAAACAATCATACATGCCTGACCCTCAACGATTCCGACGCCTGCTATCAAACCGGCCCCTGGCGCAGCACCGTCGTATAGATCTTGTGCCGCAAAGCTTCCAATTTCAAGGAAGTATGAACCAACATCTAATAATCCTGACACTCGGTCCCTTGGTAGCATCTTCCCGCGTTTGATATGCCTTTCTCGTGCTTCATCAGGACCGCCAAAAGAATTTTTTTGAGCAATTTCTTTCATCTTTTCAATATCATAAAGATGTTTATTCATGTTTTCTTTGAAAATATCACTTGATATTAGAATTTGAGATTTGAGTTTCATAATTGTTCCTATTTAGACTCCAAAACTGCTTTTTCTCGCAATTTCTTTCTAATCACTTTACCAGTAACAGTCATTGGCAATTCATCTAAAAAACTTATCTCTCGTGGATAAATATGCTTTGCCAACCGCGTTTTAACAAACTCCTGCAAGGCCCTGCTCAGATGGCCATCAGCTTCATAACCTGCCTTAACAACTACGTAAGCCTTAACTATTTCACTCCGTGCATGATCTGGTTTCCCAACCACACCAACCGTAGCAACTGCTGGATGCGTCAATAGGCAATCTTCAATCTCGGATGGTCCAATTCTGTAGCCCGCAGAATTAATTACATCATCATCTCTGCCGATAAATTGGATACCTCCGGCACGAAAACAACCCCTATCACCTGTGAGCAACCAATCGCCTTTGAATTTTTCTTCTGTTTGATCAGGCCGGCGCCAATATTCCAGCATCATACTTGCAGAGCCACGCTTAATAGCTATCTCTCCTTCCTCGTCAGTCGGGGCTCCATCTGAGTCTAAAATATTTACCTCATGACCAGGAACAGGTGTGCCCATTAAACCAGAAATTGGCTCTTTATCAGCATTACAACTACTTATGACCATATTACATTCTGTCTGACCATAAAATTCGTTGATTGTTGTTTTTAGGTTTTTCTTGCCCCACTCTAACATTTCCGCACCTAAAGGCTCACCCCCACAAGCAACCGACCTTAAGTTATTTATTTTCACATCAGATGCCTTTAAAATTCTTAAAGCTGTTGGTGGAAAAAAAATATTACGCACCTTTCCTTTAAATATTATTTCCAAAGTATCTGTAGTTGAAAATTTCTGCATTCTGGAGGCAACTACTGGAATACCCAAAGCTAAGCCCGGCATCAAAACATCAAAAAGTCCACCAATCCATGCCCAGTCTGCTGGCGTCCAGAGACAATCTTGATCATGGCCAAGATAATTGTGGCTCATTGACACTCCTGGGATATGACCAGTTAAAATCCGCTGTGAATGTAAGGCACCTTTAGGCGACCCAGTGGTGCCCGACGTATAAATAAGAACAGCGGGTGTGTTCGACTGTGTCGACTGAGTTTCAAAGGGCTTGCCAGTATTTTCGATATCATCGAATATTAATCGGTCAAATTCAGGAGGCAGAAGACCGTTTGACCCATCAAAATCTGTAATCGTACACTTCGCCTGCGCATCATTTAGCCTCGTCTTGAGGGCATCAGGTCCAAATAGTTTAAATAAAGGGATAGAAATTGCCCCTAATTTCCATATTGCGATATGGCTCGCTGCACACCCAATACCCTGCGAAAGCAGCACTCCGACACGATCGCCGAAACCAACCCCTCGCTTGGTTAATTCAAACGCAATGCTATCTGCGAAACTTCTCAATTCTCCGTATGTGTATAAGATTGGTCGATGTATGTTGGTAAAGTCTTTCAAACATACTTTTTCAGGAGACTTTCCAACCCAGTAATCACATGCCTGAACTGCCATGTTCAGATCGTCTGGGAAATCCCATGTCCAATTCCCATTTTCTTGCTTGAGATAGGGGAAATTTTTCATCAAATACCTTCTCGCAAACCAAGTCTTGGTTTTTCAATCAAGAGTTGCCCCCAAGCCCCAACAGGATACTCTAAAAAGGTGGCTGCATCGATATCACAAATTACAATCATTCTTTCCCAAAATCTTTCAGAAACTTTCGCGTAACAAGCCAAACGATCGATCGAAACTCCCTTTTCATTCATCTTCTTTACAAAATCATCTGCATAGAAATCTATAATTTCGGTTTCGGTTATTCTTACACTTTTCATGCCTAGTAGTAGACCAAATGCCAAAGCAGCTATAGATAGGATGCTTAAAATAGCCCATGGAAATTTCATTCTATCGCATCAAAGCGACTAGTTCGCGACCGATGAGCATTCGCCTAATTTCAGATGTACCGGCTCCTATTTCCATTAATTTTGCATCCCTAAAAATCCGCCCAACTGGATTATCACTTAAATAACCGGCTCCACCTAAAGCCTGTACTGCTTGATGTGCAACTTTCATTGCTTCTTCTGAAGAATACAAAACGCATGCCGCAGCATCCTGTCGTGTTACATTTCCCCGATCACAGGCTTTTGCAACTTCGTAAACATAAGCTCGAGAGGAGTTCATTGCTGTGTACATATCAGCAATCTTTCCCTGCATGAGTTGGAAATCACCAATACTTTTACCAAACTGCTTTCGCTCAAGCATATACGGCAAGACCTCGTCCAGGCAGGCAGCCATGATGCCAGTTCCAATGCCCGAAAGAACCACTCTTTCATAATCTAAACCCGACATGAGAACATTGACACCCGAACCCTCTTTTCCAAGCACATTTTCGAATGGCACTTCAACATCTTCAAAAACAAGTTCAGCTGTATTCGAGCCCCGCATACCCAATTTATCAAAATGTTTACTGGTAGAGAAGCCCACCATATCTTTTTCTATAATAAAAGCAGTTATTCCTTTTGAACCAGCGTCCTTATTAGTTTTTGCATAAACGACCAAAACGCTCGCATCGGGGCCGTTTGTTATCCAATATTTATTTCCATTTAAACGGTAGTATCCATTTCGTTTTTCTGCACTGAGCTGCATTGACACAACATCAGAACCAGCACTTGGTTCTGACATTGCAAGAGCTCCTACATGCTCACCATTTATTAGTTTTGGAAGAAATTTACTCTTTTGCTCATCATTACCGTTGAGATTGATTTGATTTACACAAAGATTTGAATGTGCCCCATATGATAAACTTACTGATGCACTAGCTCGAGCCACTTCCTCAACCGCCACAGTGTGAGCCAGATACCCCATGTCTGCGCCCCCATATCCGTCGACTGTTATACCCAAGATGCCGAGATCCCCCATTTCTCGCCAAAGATGATCCGGAAAATAATTGTCCTTATCAATTTTAGCGGCTAAGGGTTTTAGGCTGTCTTGAGACCAACGGTGCACAGCCTCACGCATGGCTTTTATATCATCACCTAGATCAAATTCCATTGAAGACATAAACATAGTGATCACCTTTATTGAACGCTTGTTCATTTAAATTAAAATGATCGCTCATGTCAAGGTATTAGTCCATAAATCATGGTGATAAACAAATTTTTCAAAATTATGGAATTACATTGCAATCAAAACAAAACTAAATATCGGTAGTTTTTATTTATCAGATAATGTTTGCACTACGTTTTTAATAATTGAAGCAATCAACGCGCAGTCTCTTTTAGTAAATGAAAGTGGCAATCGCAAATCAAGTAACCCTGACAAAACCCTATCAGTTTGGGCCATAGGTTCGGTTTGAACATATTTCCAACTATCATATCGAGATGTAAATCCATGTGGATTGGCTTCACCGAACCATTTCAATTCCACTCCTCGGGAAAAACAGTCGTCGACCACCCTTTTTACTTGCTCTGAAGACCAATCTAATAATAAAAATTGAAATGAACTCCCAACGTACTTTTCAGTCTTGGGTCTTTCCACTATAGATAAACCTGCCGTAGCTCGCAAACCTTCTTCTAATATTTGGTAAAGTTCATTCCATTTCGCAACACGCTCCATGAGATCATCCAATTGCGGCCTTAAAATTGAAGCCCTTAAGTGATCCATTCTTCCCGAAATATTCGGAGTTTCATATTTGATTAAATCGTAGTGTTGTTTTTCAGGCCCTGCAGGATGCCTATCATATAGCATATAAGATCCAGATAACATCGTAGCTTTGGCCATTATATAAGGATTGTTCGTTACCAGTAATCCACCCTCTCCCGAATTAATATGCTTGTATGTTTGCGTTGAATAACAGCCAATAACACCGTCAGTCCCCGACCATCGATCTCCCCATTTCGCGCCCATGGTATGCGCGCAATCTTCTATCAATTGGATATTATTTGAAGCACAAATGCTTAGCAGTCTGTCCATATCGCAAATATGACCTCGCATGTGGCTCAGCATAAGCACTTTAGCGTTTTGGGACTTTGCCTCTAAATCATCAAAGTCAATTACCAAATTTTCAGTTACACCAACAAAAATTGGCTTAGCACCAACGGAGGCAATTGCGCCAGGTACTGGCGCAAGTGTAAAGGCATTTGTTAACACGTTATCGCCATGGCCCACTCCCAATGCCCTAAGCGCAGTCGACAAAGTATAGCCACCAGATGCCACGGCTAAGCAATATTTTACGTCAATAAATTTTGCAAATTCAAGCTCGAGGGAGCCCACTTCACCAATCTCATTTTTACCCAAGTTGTATCGGTGCAATCGACCCGAACGCAAAACTCGTGTAGCCCGTTCAATTGCAATTTCAGGAAGCCCATCTTGTTGTGTGAAGTTACCGTGAAATTTATTTTCCATGATGCATTGATGATTAAATTTTATAGAATGGTCAATGTTGTCTATGTATATTTAATTTATAAATATGAATATCCGTTAACATATATTTAATTTCAAAAATTATAAAATTTAAATATCGACACTAATCACAATCAAAGGTTCACTTTATCTTGAGAAACAGCTTTTCTATAGTTGGAACCAGTTCATCAAAATGGCCAATTATTGCATCTGGCTTGAGAGAACTTATGTCTGTGTCATTAGGTGGAAAATCAACTAAAATTATCGGAACATCAGCGGCTTTTGCGGTCTTATAATCTGTGATACTATCGCCAACCAAGCAAGAGCGATTGGGCTTTCCATCTAACCGTCGCAGCGTTTCAAAAAAAAGGGGCCGGATCTGGCTTCCGAACAGAAAGGGTATCCGCACCTACAATGGCCTTAAAATGATTTTGGGCAGACATTTTACTTAATAACGATTTAGCTAAGTCTTCGGGTTTGTTTGTACAAATACCAACATTCCAGCCCTGTCCAGCCATTTTTTCTACACAAGCAATCGCTCCATCATAAAATACGGTTTTTTTATAGAGATTTTCGCGATAATGTTTCAAAAATTTAGGGTAATATTCTGAAACAACATTGGATAAATCAGGTTTTTTTAACAAGGTTAAACCTTTAGTCAGCATAGCTCTCCCTCCATGAAGAGCCGTACCTCTATGCATTTCTTCAGAAAGAACATCGGAATAGCCCATTTCCTCAAAACACAAATTAGCCGCCTTAAGCATATCTCTGCTGGTATCTGCCAGCGTACCGTCCAAATCAAAAACGATTGATATCATTTAACTTCCTGTGAAAGATGAAATATTCAGTCTTGTAACAAAAAGCAACGATTTGTTAAAGAATTTAACTTGCTTTGGTCTCATGGTAAGATATTAACGCGCACTAGATCAAGGTGTCGATTAATGAGTTTTTCAGTTGTAATTTTAGCTGCGGGTAAAGGTACTCGGATGAAGTCCGAGAAACCTAAAGTGCTGCATACAGTCGGTAATGCGAGCATGTTGCATCATGTTATGGAAGTAGCGAAAAAGGCTGGAGCGGAAGAAACCGTTATCGTAGCAGGGCATCAAGCAGAGCTAATCAGTGAAGTTGCA
>JAQWIK010000056.1 GCA_029248915.1 Paracoccaceae bacterium
ACTGACCTCTTACAATCACACCTAATTTAAACATTAATGGAAGCATAATCACAAATGCAGGGACAAGCCTTAAGATCAGTACTTCATCTACTGTGAGGTTCCCACTTACAGCAAATCTAGTTCCAATTAGAAAAGCTGCCCATATCGTTACTGTTGCAAGCGCCGCAATAACGCCAAAAAGATAAGAGTTTTTTTCATAAAGCATTTATAAAACCAAATCCGGCATTAGTGATTTGGATAAGCTATTTGTATATTCTTATCAATGGCAAGCGAGCCTATCTTACGTATCGTAATTAGTTGTGAAGTTACCCGGCAAAGATACTTCCAATAACTCCAAATCTTCGCTCACACTAGAATATTCTGTCAATAGGTCTGGGGGTATTACAAAAGCATCTCCGGAGGTTAATTCAATTGGTGGTTGTCCACTAGTAGTAAGGGTCATTTTGCCTTCCATCAAAAAATTAAAAAGTATATCGCAATTGTGTTTGCTCGGTTTTATTGCAGCTCCATTAGGTCTAACCACCTGTACCCCAGCAACATTTTTGGTATTTTCAGCTATAGCTGTATCGCGACAGGTAAACCCAGAGATACGAAAGTCTGACCATTCAGAATCTGCGGCTTTATTGTGGACAAACTTTTGACCTTTAAACTCTCTTTCCGGATTGAAATCTTTTGTAGGTAATTCCATATCGTGATCGATAGTTGTGACGTGCTCTGCTGGAACACCAATTTCTATCACCTCTATATTGTCGCTCGCATAAAGGACTTTGTGGCGGATTTCAGGTGGTTGAATAACGCAGTTTCCAGCAAAGAGCCTGAAAGGTTCACCTTGATCCTCATAAACCAAGTCAACCCAGCCTTTGTAACAAAAAATGAGTTGGAAACCAACAGTATGGTAGTGGACTGTATCAGGAACGGGTCCGCCATCTGGAATTCTTATGTGACTTGCGATGATAGATCCGCCTAATCTATTGGGTATAAGATCTCTGTAGTGCATCCCGGCACGCCCTATAATCCAAGGGGCTTGATCTACTAAACGCCGAACAACGAATTCATGTTGAGTTTTTGGTAAAATGAGTGCCGGATTCTTTTGCAAAATTTTAAATTTAGTGCCATTCGGTGCAGTAAGTTCTGTTTTACCAGATGCAAATTTTCCTGGCTCATCTAATAATAAGTTAATATTGGGGGGGCTTCCCGAGGCATCTTTATCGATACAAATAGCTATACCGTGACCTGAAAAGACTGCTACCTTTGGATCATCAGCAGGATAAATAGTATCCATGCGCATTTTTAAAGTTTTAGTAAAAAAAACAATGTCGGCCCGCAAATCTTCTGTTGGGATCACACACTGAGCGTCAGCAATTAACATCTTATTTCCTGTTCGCTGTTATCTTTTATATATTATAAATTCCGAGAATGGTCAGTCAAATGTAGCAAAGTGGCTTTTTATTATCCGCGCCAAGTTCGAACGGGGCCGCAGTCCATATGAACAAAATTTGATCGGTAGTATCGACCAACGCCGCCACCACTACACTTTGCTGCAGCTTTGAAAACCTGCTTTACGCTACGAGACGAAAGGCGGATGTCGGCGGCTTGTCCGGTCATGTGCAGTGAATGTCTTGCTACTGATCTTGATCTACGTCTGAGCATCGCATTTGTCTTGGCACTTCGATAACCTGACAGAAGAGTGTAAGGTTCATTTGTATCGAGAAGCTTATGACTTGCTGCAATTATATCTATTGTGCGTCTATCAATAGTTTTGATCTCATTACGCCGCCAATCCCTCATAAAAAAGCTGATTTCTTCTAAAACTTCAGGAATATATTCATTATCGATGCAATATATGCCTTTAAATCTTTCCCCGGTTCTCCTTGAAATCATGTTTAAACTTCGAATATCTCCTGCACCTCTTAAAAAGCCAGCAGCTTTTGAAAAAGTTGGCGCAGCTGCTAATGCTGAAGCAGCAAAGGCTCCAAGAATAAACCTTCTAGAAAAATGATTATTTTCTGCTTTTTCCAAAGTTAATTATTCACTCACATTTAAAATTTTTTAACATAAATTAATTTAGGGCAGTTTATGGCATAAAACAAATTAATAAAAAAGCATTAATTTCATTATAAATATTATGTAACCCAATGAAATAAAATGCTAATTTGATAGGAGTGTTATTATTAAATGGTTATGGGACCTAAAATTTATGCCTGGAATTTTAAAAACTTTTGGATAATTCAAGATTTCTTATCGTCTATAAAAGTATAATAGTTTAATATAAAAATTATAGTAGTGAGGTAATATCGTGGCAATTTATATGGTTATTTTTAAAGTATCCAAAGTACTTTTTATGTTTTTTATTTTTTTGTCTGCGTCAATATCAATTGCAAATGTAAATAGTGTTGAATTTAGATTTTCCTTGCTGAGTGCCTTATCAAAAAACTCTGAAGCAATTGAATTTTATGAAGAAAATAATTTTAAGCCTATTTGGGTGGGCAGAGACAGGTCTTCTAGGGA
Source organism: Paracoccaceae bacterium (assembly GCA_029248915.1). Taxonomy (GTDB): domain Bacteria; phylum Pseudomonadota; class Alphaproteobacteria; order Rhodobacterales; family Rhodobacteraceae; genus Salinivivens. The sequence continues at coordinate 2,509 of JAQWIK010000056.1, forward strand.
GAGAAGTTCTTATTTTTTTAAAGAACTAAAAAACACATCTAAGCACGCTTTGCCAACTCTTCGATATGATGCCATCTATTTAAACAATCAGTTTAGAAAAGCGCGAACAGCTACTGAACTTGGATTAGTTGAAGCATTATTAACATCAAAGTTCTTGGAATATTCGTCTAATATTCAAACAGGTATTTTGAAGCCCGCTTCTGTAGATAAAGAAATTGTTCGAAAAATCCCTTACAGGAGTGTTGGTGACTATTTAAAGACATTTTTATCAGTTACTCCAAGAGAATTTTTTAAGGGCCTTCATCCACAGTCTAAGCAATACTCTACACTACTTACGGAAAAAAATCGTCTTGAGAAAATTATTTCCCAGGGAGGTTGGAGTAGTGAATTGCCAATGGAACTATTGAGGCCAGGAGATATTGGAAACGAAGTAGTGCTCCTTCGTAATGCGTTAATTAAAAGAGGATATTTGAAAAGTAACTTTTCTGAAATCTATGATGGTAATCTCCGAAGAGCAGTGCAGTTATTTCAACTCAGGCATGGTTTGGCTCCAGATGGAATAGCAGGTCCAGCGACATTTTCGGAAATCGGAAGGACTGCTGAGGAAAGATTGGCGTCCGTAATCGTGGCCTTAGAAAGAGAAAGGTGGACAAATTTCGATTTGGGTTCGCGACATGTCATAGTAAATTTACCTGATTTTTCTACCAAATTATTTGAAGATGGAGCACTTATTTTTGAAACAAGAAACGTAATCGGAACTCCTGTAGACGAACAGAGAACCCCAGAATTTTCAGATGTAATAGAGCATATAATCACTAATCCTACCTGGAACGTACCAAAGTCAATTACTCTAAAAGAGTATCTTCCTGAAATGCAAGAAGACCCTTTGGCCCACGATTATCTAGAGTTAGTTGATCTTGATCGTGAAATTGTTCCCCGATCCTTTGTCGATTTTAATGAATATGATGAAGAAACCTTTCCTTATGATTTGAAACAAATGCCCTCAATAACAAATGCTTTAGGTTTGGTTAAATTTATGTTTCCTAATCAATACAGCATCTATCTTCACGATACCCCTTCCAAACCCCTATTCGATCTGGAGGTGCGGGCTTTTTCTCATGGATGCATCAGACTGCAAAAACCGTTTGAGTTTGCTTATGAACTTTTAAAACCTCAGACTTCTGATCCAAAGGCTAAGTTTCAGGAAGCTATTGCGACAGGAGAGGAAACTGTAGTGTATTTAAGAAAGCCTGTTCAGGTTCATCTAATTTATAGAACCGCATTTGTGGATGAGTTAGGGGTGATTAATTATCGAAGAGATATTTATGGTCGCGATGCAGCGATTTATGAAGCCCTTATTAAGGCTGGCATCCAGGCAAAGTCATTATATGGACAAAAGCTCAAAAAAACTGGTTAGATAGGATTGAAATGAAATTTACAGTCAAGGAAATAGCTAACTCGATTGGTGCTGAGTTTTTTGGTGATCCGCTAATAAAGGTATCGTCGGTCGCAGAACCTAAATTGGCGTCTGAGCTAGATATAGCCTTAGCAATTAATCCCAAATACCTTGACGATTTGAAAGATACTTCTGCTAAATGTGCTCTTCTAACAAAAGGAAGCGATTGGACCGAGTATGATTTAAGTGCTGCAATAGTAGTTTCTCGACCTAGGTATGCAATGTCTACTATTTCAAGTCTGTTGGATGGAGGGAAAAACTATAGGCCGGGAATACATCCGTCTTCGATAATAGATCCAAGTGCAGAAATTGGAAAAAATGTTCTAATTTCGGAAATGGTGGTTATTTCATCAAATGTTACGATTGGCGATAACTCTATAATTGGTCCTCAGTGTTACATCGGTTCTAATTCAATTTTGGGAAACAGCTGTTTTTTACGCGAGGGAGTAAAAATTGGCTCCGATACAATAATAGGTGATCGTTTTATTGCACAACCTTCCGCCATTGTTGGAGCAGATGGGTTTTCGTTTGTTACCGAAAAGTCTTCGGCTGTTGAGGAAATGAGGGCTGATTTAAGCAAATCACCCGTTGATGGAAATGATAATCAAATTTGGCATCGGATACATTCTCTAGCAGGAGTTATTATAGGAAGCGATGTGGAAATTGGTGCAAATACCTGTATCGATCGTGGGACTGTGAAGCCCACTTCAATTGGGGATGGAGTGAAAGCTGACAATTTAACTCAAATTGGGCATAACGTTCAAATTGGAAATAATACTCTTATTTGCGCTCAAGTGGGCATAGCTGGAAGTGTAACAATAGGGAATAACGTAGTTTTGGGCGGTCAGTCGGGTATAAGTGATAATATATTTGTTGGTGATAATGTTATAACTGGTGGAGCAACCAAAGTTCTTTCAAATATTCCTGCTGGTCGGGTTATGTTGGGCTATCCAGCTATGAAAATGGAAACCCAGCTGGAAGTTTATCGGAACCAGAGAAAATTACCTAGACTAGTAAAAGATTTGGCAAAGATAAAAAAAGCCGTTTTCAAGTGAACGAAGATAGATTAGACGCATTTTAGAATTTTGTTGAGGAACCAAAAATATGGATATTGGTGCTAAAGTAATCGATATCATTGCTGAGCAGGCAATCCTCGAACCTTGTGATGTCACCTTAGAAAGTACTCTCGAAAGCCTTGGAATTGATAGTATGGGTTTGGTGGAAAGTATTTTTGCAATAGAAGAGGCATTTGATATTCAAATCCCTTTTAATGCAAATGATCCATCTGACAGTGAATTCAATATATCATCTATATCGTCTATTATTTCTGGTATTGAAAAATTAGTGGCTGAAAAACCTTGAACCGGGTTGCAATAACTGGCTCTGGAACAATTAATTCGCTTGGTCACTCGGTTGAAGAAACATTTGTCAATATGGCTGAGGGTCTATGTGGAATTGGACCTCTTTCTTTTCGTGACGTGGATCGATTAGATATTAAGATTGGTGGGCAGGTTAAAGATTTTGATCCCACTACAGTTTTTAATCGCCAACAACTTTCCTTATATGATAGAGTAACTCAATTTACTCTTATTGCTGCCAAGGAAGCTATAGAACAGTCGGGAATAGTTTTTTCAGGTGAACTTGCAGCAAAATCTGGTGTTGTCCTTGGAACTGCGGGCGGTGGTGTGAGTACTTGGGACGATAATTATCGGGCTGTTTACGAAGAAGGTAAAAATCGTGTTCATCCTTTCGTTGTTCCTAAACTTATGAACAACGCCGCTGCAAGCCATGTTTCTATGGAATATAACCTCAAAGGCCCATCTTTTACAGTTTCCACGGCTTGCGCTAGTTCAAATCACGCGATGGCGCAAGCATTTCAGATGGTCAGATCAGGGCTGTCTGATGTTATGGTCACAGGTGGCTCAGAAAGTATGTTGTGTTTTGGCGGAGTAAAGGCTTGGGAAGGTTTAAGGGTCATGAGCAAAGATGCTTGTAGACCATTTTCAGCAAATCGTAACGGAATGGTTCAGGGTGAAGGCGCCGCTATATTTATTTTAGAAAATTTAGATAAAGCGAAAAAACGCGGTGCAGTAATTCTAGCAGAGGTTATAGGATATGCGATGTCTTCCGATGCTAGCGATATTGTAATGCCATCAAAGCAAGGCGCGGCTCGTGCCATTAAGGGCGCATTACTTGATGCGCGACTAAACCCTGAAGACGTAAAGTATATAAATGCCCATGGAACTGGAACTGCGGCTAACGATAAAACGGAATGCGCCGCAGTTGCTGATGTATTCGGCAGACATGCTGATAATCTGATGCTTTCTTCGACCAAATCTATGCACGGTCATTTGATTGGTGGAACAGGTGCTGTTGAACTTCTTGCCTGTATAATGGCGGTCAAGGATGGAATAATTGCCCCTACAATTGGATATGAAGAAGCAGATCCTGAGTGTGCTTTGGATGTTGTTCCAAATCAAGCTCGAGAAGCAGAAGTTGATGTTGCTTTGAGTAATGCCTTTGCCTTTGGAGGACTTAATGCAGTTTTAGCTGTAAGATCGGTCTGACAATTCTGTACTTAAAAGATGATTTACTTTCCTAAAAATTGAAAGAGAAAAATATTGGGATATTTTGCATTTATAAGGTCAAATATCGCATGGTTACTAGCCGGATTCATACTGGCGTTGAACTCTAGTTTTGGCCAAACTTTTTTTATTTCGATTTTTGCTGGAAAAATACAGTCATATTTCAATCTCAGTCATGGAGATTGGGGTTCGATTTATATGATAGGTACTTTAGCATCTGCGATAGTTATGGTTTGGGCCGGAGCTACAAGTGATATTTATAGAACGCGATCAATAGGTGTTTTAGTATTAGTTGGCTTAAGTCTTTCCACTCTTTTGATGGCTTTAAACCCTGCTGTTTGGCTTCTGCCTGTTATAATATTTCTTTTGCGTTTTCTAGGCCAAGGAATGCTACCCCATATCTCATCTGTTTCTATGTCTCGATGGTTTGTTTTGCAAAGAGGAAAAGCGTTAGCTATTTCTAATACCGGATATGCTCTGGGCGAAGCCTTTCTTCCAGTCTTATTTACCATATTAATGTTAACTTATCACTGGCAACATTTATGGATTATAGCATCCTTATTTTGTTTTTTAATGGTTCCTTTAATTTGGATATTGCTTCAAAATGAAAGAACTCCGCAGTCTATAGCTGAGGAAGTTATTTCTTTTGGTTTGTTGGGAAAATCTTGGTCCCGGAAAGAAGTTTTAACTCATCCACTGTTTTGGCTTATGCTTCCAGCCATCATTGGTCCGTCTGCTTGTTCAACTTCGTTTTTTTTCCAACAAGTTTACTTTGCCGATGTTAAGGGTTGGACGCATCTTCAGTTGGTTGCCTTATTTCCTTTATATACGTTGGTGGCTATTGCATTTAATTTGATATCAGGATGGGCACTAGATAAATTTGGTTTAGATCGCATACTTCCTTTTTATCAGATACCAATGGTATTTGCCTTCATCTTATTTTATTTTGTTTCAACTCAGATGGGATTGGCAGTTGGTTTGTGCTTTTTAGCAATCTCCGCAGGTGCAAATTCTACACTTCCAACAGCTTTTTGGGCGGAGTACTACGGCACCCAATTTCTTGGAACGATTAAAGCATTAGGTACAGCTATCATGGTTTTAGGCTCAGCTATTGGCCCAGGAATGACTGGATTGTTGATCGATTGGGGCTTTGGTATTGAAAAACAATATTTTATTTTTGGTCTTTATTTCTTATTTTCGACACTTTTAATGTACGTTGGAATAAAGATCTATTCACCCGATAAAATAGTTGAGTAATTTGCACATCCCTTGAGTGCTGCATAGTCATCCAAAATCAAATAAACTGATATTTTTTTCATAATTTCTGAAAAATTTCCACGATCATAAAAATTTTGTTTAAAATTTTCTTCTTTTAGATATGGCATAATGGCTCTAGCAACACCACCGATCAAATAAACCCCACCTAAAGCCATATTCATTAAAGCAAAGTCACCAAATGCTTGGCCAGCAAAGCCAGCTAATTCTGATCCGACTTCCTTAGCTTTTAAATCACCTTCTTGCGCAGCTGATAAAATATCAGATGGGGTCCGATCTTTTCTTTGATTTAGAACCTGGTCTAAGCGGTTGAGACCTGGTCCGGCTAAAATATTTTCATAAGAAACAAATGAAGAGTTTTCTTCCAATTTTTTTAATATCATTTTTTGTTTTTCGTTTGCGGTTGTAGTGCGGGCATGACCATATTCAGATGCTGGAACAAATGTACCAAAAGCTGTCTGATAAGCTATGGCTACATTGAATCCCGTACCCATTCCGCATACGAGTTTTGTATCATTTGGTCCTTTAGAGTAACTCCCTTCAATTAATTCCTCTAAATCGTTTGGTTCTATGAAATCTAACGCATAACCTTGAGCTTGAAGGTCATTTATAATAAACACCTCATCTATTTTTGCTGTTTTCTGCAACGATGGCACTGTTATTTTCCAATTCAGATTACTCATCTCAACAGTTGTGTCAGAGATTATTCCAGCAGCAGCAATACACATTCTACTAATTGAACGCTCATCCGAAATCGATAAGTATCTTTTAATAACTTCATCAAAGTTATTAAAATCTGAGTTTCTGAATTTATGAATATTTTTGAGTGTTATTTCTTTATCTTGTCTAGACGTTATAGCTATGGCCAGCCTAGAGTTAGTTCCACCTATATCTGCAACTAAAGTTTTCAAAACCTTGGGGCCTTCTAACTCTTTAAAAATGATTTCTATTAAGAATAAATGTATTCAACTACAAGACTAAAGATTATAAATAATTTTTTCTATTTTACTAAACTTTCTGTTTTTTAATATTGGTCAGCTAATGCTTGAGCACTATTTTAAATAAAAAAAGGTTAAATGATTGATGGCCGAGCAAACCAATATAGAAGTCCGCGGTGCGCGTGAACATAACTTAAAATCTGTCGATGTGGATATTCCTCGAAATAAGCTTGTAGTGTTCACAGGTTTGTCTGGTTCCGGGAAATCTTCTCTGGCTTTCGATACGATTTATGCTGAAGGACAGCGTCGATATGTTGAAAGTTTATCAGCTTATGCTCGGCAATTTTTGAACATGATGCAAAAACCTGATGTAGATCACATTTCAGGATTGTCCCCGGCTATTTCAATTGAGCAAAAAACAACGTCAAAAAACCCTAGGTCAACCGTTGGAACAATAACTGAAATTTATGATTATTTACGATTATTGTTTGCTAGGGCTGGCACTCCTTATAGTCCAGCGACTGGTTTGCCAATAGAAGCTCAGCAAGTTCAAGATATGGTTGATAGGGTTCTCGGTTTAGAGCATGGACTAAGAGCATATTTACTGGCACCAATTGTCAGGGACCGGAAAGGCGAGTACAAAAAAGAATTTATTGAGCTTAGAAAGGCTGGTTTTCAACGCGTTAAAGTAAACAATGAGTTTTATGACCTAGATGAGCCACCTGTTTTAGATAAAAAGTTTCGTCACAATATCGATGTTGTTGTTGATCGAGTAATAATTAAAGAAGACATCGCCACTCGTTTGGCTGATAGTTTTCGAACGGCTTTAGACTTGGCAGATGGCATAGCTATTCTAGAAACCGCCCCTCCCAAAGAAACAGATGAAATAGAAAGAATGACTTTTTCTGAAAATTTTGCTTGTCCAACAAGTGGTTTTACAATCCCTGAAATTGAACCCCGGTTATTTTCTTTTAATGCACCATTTGGAGCGTGTCCTGACTGTGATGGATTGGGAAAAGAGTTATATTTCGATGAATGTTTAGTTGTTCCTGATAACACTTTAAGAATAAAAGATGGTGCATTGGCACCTTGGCGAAAAGGTAAAAGCCCTTATTTTTTTCAGACTATTGAAGCTATTGCAAAGCATTTCGATTTTGATCCTTCTTCAAGATGGAAAGATCTAAGCAACAAAGTTAAACAAGTTTTTTTGTATGGTTCTGGTGATGAAGAAATTAATTTTAGATATGATGAAGGAGGTCGAATCTATCAGGTCAGTCGTACTTTCGAGGGCGTAATTCCAAATATGGAAAGACGCTATCGAGAAACTGATAGTAATTGGATAAGAGAAGAATTTGAAAACTTTCAAAACAATAGACCTTGTGGTTCCTGCTCAGGTTATAGACTTCGGCCTGAAGCCCTAGCCGTTAAAATAGCCAAGTCACATGTTGGACAAGTTGTACAATTATCAATAAAGGACGCGCTTGAATGGTGCCAAAGTGTACCAGAGGCTCTAAGCAAACAAAAAAATGAAATAGCGAGTACAATTTTAAAAGAAATTATAGATCGGTTGGGCTTCTTAAATAATGTCGGTTTAGAATATTTAACCTTATCTAGAAATGCAGGAACACTGTCTGGTGGTGAAAGCCAAAGAATTAGATTGGCAAGTCAAATTGGTAGTGGTCTTACCGGAGTATTATATGTTTTAGATGAACCATCGATTGGGCTTCATCAGCGCGATAATGATCGGTTATTACTTACACTAAAAAACCTCAGAGATCAGGGTAATACTGTAATCGTAGTTGAGCATGACGAAGAAGCTATTCGTGAAGCTGACTATGTGTTTGATATTGGTCCCGGCGCAGGCGTGCATGGAGGTCAAATTGTTAGTCAAGGCCTGCCAATAGAAATCGAAAAAGATCAAAATTCGTTAACTGGAAAATATTTAAGTGGTAAGTTGGCGATACCTGTCCCTATTGAGAGAAGGAGTGGAAATGGCAAAAAGATTTCTGTTGTTAAAGCAACGGGCAATAATTTAAAGAAAATTACTGCTGAATTTCCGTTAGGAAAATTTGTTTGCGTTACTGGCGTTTCAGGTGGTGGAAAGTCTACTTTGACGATCGAAACTCTTTTTAAGACAGCTTCCATGCGATTAAATGGAGCAAAGCAAACTCCTGCTCCTTGTGAGACCATTAAAGGGCTCGAGTATTTAGATAAAGTTATTGATATTGACCAAAGGCCGATTGGACGAACTCCACGTTCAAACCCTGCCACTTATACTGGGGCATTTACACCTATTCGTGATTGGTTCTCTGGTCTACCTGAGGCTCGAACTCGTGGTTACAAACCTGGTAGGTTTAGTTTTAATGTGAAAGGTGGAAGATGTGAAGCTTGTCAAGGTGACGGAGTTATAAAAATTGAAATGCACTTTCTTCCTGACGTTTATGTGACATGTGAGACATGCCATGGAGCAAGATACAATAGAGAGACGCTAGAAATTAAATTTAAAAGTAAAAGTATAGCAGATGTTCTTGATATGACAGTTGAGGATGCCCAGGAATTTTTTAAAGCAGTTCCCAGCATAAGAGAAAAAATGGATGCTCTTGTTAGAGTAGGTTTAGGATATATCAAAGTAGGTCAGCAGGCTACCACACTGTCTGGTGGTGAGGCTCAAAGGGTAAAACTATCTAAAGAGCTATCTAAGAGATCTACTGGAAGGACACTTTACATTTTAGATGAGCCAACGACAGGCCTTCACTTTGACGATGTTAGAAAGCTTCTAGAGGTTTTGCACGAACTAGTTGATGCTGGTAATTCGGTAGTTGTCATTGAACACAACTTAGATGTTATAAAAACTGCTGATTGGATTATTGATATTGGCCCTGAGGGTGGAGACGCAGGAGGAAACATAGTTGGGGTAGGGACGCCAGAAACGCTTTCAAAAAAACAAAAAAGTCATACAGGTCACTATTTAAATGAATTGCTCAATTCGAGTAAATAGACAGGGTATAATTTATTTACCCTAATATTCTTTAGCTATTGGTTGACTGCTAATCTGCGATCTGGAAATAAAAAAGGCCTGAATAAATTGCAGGCCTTTTTGAGATTTTAAAGGAATTATTAATCGATTATAGTGCCTTCCCAAGCGCCGTCTTTTACAACGTTAGCTGAGAAATAACCTGCGACATCACCGTTTTCATCAAAGTCCTGAGGACCTGATGCACCTACGTAATGAATATCACCACCTGCTGCAATAATAGCTTTTGCTTTTGCAAATTCTCCAGGCAAGATCGTTTCGCCTGGCGCATTTGCAATAGAACGCAGTGCACCTGATATTGCAGAACGGTCAGCTGACCCAGCTTTTTCGATTGCTAGTGCCATCATAAAAGTTGCGTCGTATGAATTTGGAACAAATGGTCCCGCTGCAGGAATATCTGCTGCATCTGCAAGAGCTTTCCAGGCCGTAAAGCCGGCAGAGCTTTGGTCCGACGTAGAAGTTGTGAATGTAGTAGAACCGAGGTTTTCGGCCCCAATTTGATCGATTACTTCTTGTGCAAGCATACCGTCAGCACCAATAAATGTTGAAAATGCACCTATTTCAAGGGCGTTCCGCATTAGTGTGATGCCACCTGACCCGTAATACGCAAATACAGCTAAATTGTCAGTCGCAGACCCCATTGTTGCGACTTCTGCTCTATAAGACGCTTTGTTTGGCTCATGAGCTTCATTTGAAGTTATCTTACCTCCCATTGCAGCAAAAGACTTTGCAAATACTTCAGCAATCCCTGCATTATAATCGTCATTAGCATAAGAAACTGCAATATCCTTGATTCCTTTACTCATAGCGAGTTCGGCTAGAGCAACGCCTTGATAAGCATCTGATGCTGCAGATCGGAATACAAGGTCAGTACCGTTCTCCATATTTGAAATTGCTGGTGATGAAGCTGAGACGGATAAAGTAACAACCCCTGCTGGAATTGAAACAGATTCCGCCTGAGCTATTGTGGCGCCTGAACAAACAGGCCCAACTATAGCAGTTACCATACTAACGTTAATTAATTTTGTTACAGCATCAACCGCCGCAACTGGATCACACTGGCTATCAGCTCTGGCTACAACAAACTTTTCGCCACTCGCGAACATACCACCTTGTTCGTTTATATGTTTCTCGGCCAAGTCAACGCCCGCCACCATTGGAGCAACTAGATCTGGAATTGGGCCAGTTACCGCCATTGGATTACCAATAACAACGTCCGCTTGAGCGGTCGTCGCCAAAATATAGCAGGCCAGGCCTGCTGCAATTTGTTTTCTCATTATATTCTCCCTTTTTTAAGTTTTTCTCCAGTCTGCACTGGTCTTGATTCTGGCATTATGCCGTCAGGATACTTTTGTAAGATGTATTGTAGCAATAGTCCAATTATCATCATACGAAGATAACCTGCTCTTGTTTTCAATAAGCTTATATCCATATTTGATACCAATTCACCAAAAATGTGAAGTCCAGAATTGATAAATATTTCACTTGCTGACCATATCACCCAAACGAGGAATGCTCCAAAAATAGCCCCTCTATTATTACCGGATCCGCCTGCAATTAACATTACCCAAACAAGAAATGTCATTTTGGACGGATCGAAAGTATTAGTTGGATCAATTAAACGTAAATGTTGGGACAAAATAGCACCGGCTAAACCCATAACCATGGCGCCTATTACAAAGGCCTCAATTCGCCGACGGGTAACATCCTTACCTGCCGCATGTGCTGCATTTTCGTTTTCTCTTATCGCCGTCATCATTCGACCCCAAGGCGATTTTTGGGCTTTTTCTAACAGTGTATAGATAATGAAAACGATGAATAAGATCGTTAGGCAAAAGAATGGCTGCCACCACCAAATCGGTAGGGCATCAAAGAAGTTTTCCCATCCCTGTGCATCACTAAACCAAGACATGGGAGCTCTTGTATAAAATCGTTCTTCTGTAAGATGTTCCCAAACGCGTGGTATTTTGTTTATCCCACGCGGACCGTTTGTTAAGTCAGTTTGATTTTTTAAAAACAACTTTATAATTTCAGCAATACCAATCGTTGAAATTGCAAGATAATCAGATCTCAATCTAATACAAATCAGTCCAATTAAAAAAGCGATTAGGCCAGAAAAAAGCATAGCGCAGGCTATTGCCAATGGTAATGGTAAATCCAAACCACCATAGTGATACGATGACGGCGCTGTCGTCATAAGAGCAAATGTGTAAGCCCCGATAGCAGCAAAACCAGCAATACCGACATTAAAAAGCCCTGCATATCCCCACTGGATGTTTAATCCCAGGGCTAAAATTGCGTAAATTCCACCCACAGTAAGCAGTGAAATGCCATACAAAGAATATCCAATCAGCATATCCATCAGAACAGTCGACCTTTAAATAATCCACTTGGTCTTATGACGAGCATAACAACCATAATAGTGAAGGCTACACCGGTTTTATAACCAGGACTAATCAAAGAACCATTTCCAAACCATGGATACACAGAAAGCTCTTCTGCCAAGCCAATTACCAGTCCTCCAATTACAGCGCCAAAAGGTCGGCCTATTCCACCTAATATAGCAGCGGCAAACATTGGTAAAAGCATACGAAATCCCATTGTGGTTTCCAGCATCTGTAAATCCATCGCCAGGAAAACGCCCGCAGCAACAGCACAAAAGCCACCTACAAACCATGTCGCTTTGACTATTATTTCAACATCTATTCCTGAGACTTTTGCCAACTCTGGACTATCAGAAACAGCTCGCATCCCCTTACCTATTTTTGTTTTGGTGAGGAGCCAACTTAACGCGAACATTATAACGAGTGTACCAGCAATGATCCAAAAATGCTTATTTGGAACAAGTATCATCATGTCTACAGAAGCCGTAAAGTTTTTAACCAGTTCATTTGGTTTTGCGATACCTGGAACAAAAGTAAGTTGATTGGGACCCCATACCGCCTGTACAAAACTTCTAATAATCAGCATCATTCCGAAGCTTGCCATAACAACTCGAATGGTAGATGCATAGCGGAATGGTTTGTAAAAATATCTATCAACAAGAATAAACAAACCAATCGCTAATAATACTGCTGGAGCTGCCGCTACAAGTGGGTGGAGAGGGACACCAAATAGATCATTTGACAATACCATAGCTGTCCAGGTGAAGTAAGCTCCGATCATCATAACTTCGCCATGCGCAAAATTAGCGAACCTTAATATGCTAAAAGTGAGCGTTATACCGATAGCACCGAGTGCATAGATGCATCCTAAGACTAAGCCTGGTATTAGGTAAAAATTTACAAATTCAAATCCGAATGTTTCCCACATTTTTTAATCTTTACTTCCTAAAAACATCCGCGCCACGTTTCGATCATTAATGAGGTCCTGGCCTTTACCTTCAACTTTATTAGATCCATCTACCAGAACATAGCCTCTATCTGCTGTTTCAAGGGCTTGCTTGGCATTTTGCTCTACCAAAAGGATAGGAACCCCATTTTTATTAATTCTTTTTATGGTTCTAAAAATTTCAGACTGAAATTTGGGTGAGAGACCAGCAGTGGGTTCATCAAGTAACATAATTTTTGAGTCGACCATGAGTGCTTTTGCCATAGCAACCATCTGCCGCTGACCGCCAGAAAGAGATCCGGCAACTTTGTTTCTTTTTACTTTAAGGTCAGGAAATAGTTCAAACATTTCTTGTATTCGTTCGGGAATTCCTTTTGATTTTGTCCAAGCGCCCATTTCAAGATTTTCTGTGATCGTTAGATTAGGAAAAATATTATGTGTTTGTGGAACGTAGCTAATACCTGATTTAATCGCTTTATCAGGCGCTATGCCGACAATATTGTTTCCATTTAACGAAATATTCCCACTTATAATATTTAATAAACCCAATACGGATTTTACGACAGTGGATTTCCCAGCTCCATTAGGACCAATAATTGCAACTATTTCAGAGTGTTCAACATTTAAGTTAATACCCTTTAAAATCTCCGTTTCGCCATAACCTGCATGAAGATTAACAATATCCAGCGCTTTAGTATTACTCAATTATTTGCGCTCCCGAAATAGGCATCAACGACCTTTGAGTTATTTCGAATTTCTTCCATGCTGCCTTCTTGTAAAATTCGACCTTCCGCCAGCACAATAATTCTGTGACAAAGTCTCTCAATCAATTCCATATCATGCTCTATAAGGCAAAACGTGTAGCCTCGGTTTTGATTAAGATCAATTATCATATCTCCAATTTTTTGCATTAAGGTTGGATTAACGCCGGCTCCAGGTTCATCAAGTAATATAAGCTTGGCATCCGCCATCATTGTTCTGCCCAGTTCGAGTAATTTTTTTTGACCGCCAGACAAGTTGCCAGCTAATTCACTTGAAACGTTGCCCAGACCAAGAAATTCTAAAGTTTGATTGGCTTTTTCTATAACTTTTGACTCTCTCTGTATTACCTTTTTAGGGGACAGCCAGTTCATAAATATATTTTCACCAGCTTGATCTTTACAGGCCACCATTAGGTTTTCTAGAGTTGTCATTTTGGGATATTCTTGGCTAAGTTGGAAAGTTCTAAGCAAACCCATATGATAAAGTTGCTCCGTAGATCGTCCAGTGACGTTTTTTCCTTCTAAGAAAACGTTACCTCTGGTTGGCTTTTCGGCGCCTGCAATTGTATTAAAGGAAGTTGTTTTTCCGGCTCCATTTGGCCCAATTAAACCAACAATTTCGCCGCGATTAATAGAGAAACTAACATCATTTACAGCTTTTACGCCACCGTAACTCTTACTTAGGTTTTGAACTTCAAGTATTGGGCTGCTGTTCACTATCGATGCCCCCACATCAAATTATTTAAGTGCCGCTCTGAACAGCGCTCAATCATTATTCGTTATATTTCTTATTTTAAATCAGGGGTCAATGAAAGATTTAGCATGTCAGTGATCAAATGTTTTTATTTAAACTCTTTTAGCTAACACGTTTTGCAGCATGGCTTCCACGTTCACGATACGGTGTGGTGTCATAGTGAGCTCGGTAACATTTTGAAAAATGCGATGGCGATGCAAAACCACAAGCTAATGCGACGTTGATGACACTCATATCAGTTTGCATCAATAAATTTCGAGCTTTTTGAAGTCTTAATTCCATATAGTATCGTTTTGGACTCCGATCTAAATAACGACGGAATAACCTTTCGAGTTGCCGAGTAGACATACCAACGTCTTTAGCAAGAATTGATGGGCTCATAGGCTCTTCTATATTTATTTCCATCATTTGTATAACTTTGCTCAATTTTGGGTGCCTAACTCCAATTCGTGTGGGCACAGATAGCCTTTGTGTATCTTGGTCAGTTCTAATAGAAGAATATATCATTTGATCAGCCACAGCATTTGCTAATTCTTCTCCGTGGTCATCTGCAATAATTTTAAGAAGCAGATCAATAGAAGATGTTCCACCTGCAGTTGTATAACGATTGCCATCGCACACAAAGACGGTTTTTGTTAACTCTACCTCCAAAAACTCTTCTGCAAAACTATCTTGATTTTCCCAGTGAATCGTAGCTTTTTTTTCGTCCAACAGACCTGCTTTTGCCATTGGATAGGCGGCTGTGCAAAGGCCTCCTATAACAAGCCCCCTCCGGGCTTCGCGGCGAAGCCAGCCAATCAGCTTTTTAGTCGTTGATTCCTGAATTGTTGTTCCACCACAAAGTAATATTGTGTCGTCTCTATGTAATTCAATAAGTGTGGTGTCTAGTTTGAATTGTGTTCCTGCTGAGCAAGATACAAATTCCTCGTTTTCTCCGATAAATGTCCAGTCATAAAGTTTTTTACCTGACATACGATTTGCTATCCGTAGAGCGTCAAGTGCGGATGAAAAAGAAAGAAGGGTAAAGTGCTCCATCAAAACGAATACAAATCTTCTGGGCGACTTAACTTCAGCGTTGAACTTTATAATGCTGTTTCCATTTAACATTAATCAAATCCGATCTACCGAATCTAAACACAAATAATAACTTAGACTGTTTATAGATTCTACTTGTTCTTAATGTTTGTAAGAGGTCAAGCATTTTTAACTTTTAAAATAAAATTAGTGGTTTTTTTAATATCGATATAGTACCACCAACGAACGCAATTTGGAGAAGTAAGATGAGTACTTGGGAAAAAAGAAATTGGCGCTCAAAGCCGAGGGTTCAGATGCCAGATTATACAAATCAAGAAGTACTGACATCTGTTGAAAAACAATTATCCTCTTATCCTCCGCTTGTTTTTGCTGGTGAGGCTCGAAATCTTAAAGAGAAATTGGCGTCTGCGTCAAAAGGCGAGGCTTTTTTACTGCAAGGAGGAGACTGTGCTGAAAGCTTTGAACAGTTTAGTGCAGATTCAATTCGAGATACATTTAAAGTGATGCTTCAAATGGCAATGGTTCTTACTTTTGGGGCAAAGGTTCCAGTAGTAAAAGTTGGACGAATGGCTGGCCAATTTGCAAAACCAAGATCAGCGCCTACAGAAATGCAAAATGGATTAGAGCTACCTAGTTACCGTGGTGACATAATTAACGAGTTAGCTTTTACCGAAAAAGCACGGGTACCTAATGCTAAAAAGATGTTGCAAGCATACACACAGGCAGCTGCAACGCTTAACTTGATTAGGGCATTTTCTTCGGGTGGTTACGCTGATGTAAACCAAGTGCACAGCTGGACTTTGGGTTTTACGGAAGGTGAGAAAGCAGTTAAATACCGTGAGATGGCTGAAAGAATAAAAGACGCCCTAGATTTTATGAAAGCTGCTGGTTTAGAAGGAAAGTCAGCTTATGAACTTCGGACAGTTGATTTTTATACAAGTCATGAAAGTCTACTTTTGGAGTATGAAGAGGCTCTTACTCGTTTAGATTCAACCTCTGGTAACTGGTTAGCTGGATCAGGCCATATGATTTGGATAGGTGATCGAACGCGTCAGCCTGAGGGCGCCCATGTAGAATTTGCTCGAGGAGTTATAAATCCGGTTGGCTTGAAATGTGGTCCTACCACTACCGAAGATGACCTAAAAGTTCTTCTTAATAAACTTAACCCCGAAAACGAGGCTGGAAAACTAACTCTTATTGCTCGATTTGGCGCAGGTAGTGTCGGTGACCATCTTCCGCGATTAATAAAAGTAGTTGAGCAGGAAGGGGCAGATGTTGTGTGGTGTTGCGACGCTATGCATGGCAACACAATCAAGTCTTCAACCGGCTTTAAAACAAGACCTTTTGAAAGCGTTTTGAGAGAAGTTAGAGAATTCTTTGAAATTCATACTGCAGAGGGAACTGTTCCTGGAGGGGTTCATTTTGAAATGACTGGTCAGGATGTAACAGAATGTACTGGTGGTGTTAGGGCAGTCACTGACGAGAACCTCTCAGATCGTTATCATACTGCATGCGATCCAAGGTTAAATGCCTCACAATCTCTTGAACTTGCATTCTTAGTTGCCGATGAGTTGGTCTCCCGCAGATCGGTTAATAAGATAACAGGTGCTGCATAAATCGGTTTCCGAATTTACACTATATTTTTAATCTGACCTAACTGGGTTCCTAGAAAGGTATTTCATCGTCAAAGTCTTGTGACGCTGTTGTGCTTGGCGTATCGTT
>JAQWIK010000057.1 GCA_029248915.1 Paracoccaceae bacterium
GCTCATTAATTCTAAACCTAACTGATCAATTTTATCAGATGTTAAGGCCAGACAAATTAAACCCCGGCCATTAGTCGCCATAAAATTTATTGCATCTGGTGTCGCCATTTGATCCGGAATTACAAGATCACCTTCATTTTCACGATCTTCATGATCAATTAAAATGAACATTCGACCATTTCGGGCATCTTCTATAATTTCTTCTACCGAAGATATTACCTCTCGATAATTTTCCTCTACGATTCCGGGCTTATCAAAATTCATCAGACATCCTTAAATTGAGGTGAGACACTCACAATTTTGGTGAGATAGCAGTTTTTTTCAAAGATTCAAATATATGTAATACATTTTTAGCCTAAGTTTTAAATTCTTACATTAACTTAAAAAAATCTTTAAAAGTTCATGTAAAAAACCATGATATTAACTAAAAATTAGTCTGAAAATATTGCAGCTCACTTTGAGTTTTGAAATAATTCTTGTAGTTGGTAAAGAGCAACAGCCGCAGCATTCGATACATTTAAAGAACCAAAATCGGTTGAAAATGGAATTTTTACCATAAACTGCACTGTTTCCTTAGTGCGAAATCTTAAGCCTGACCCCTCAGAACCCAATACTAGTGCTGTTGGACGATGAGAAATTTCCTGGATTTCTGTCAATGTATTTTCTGCCTCACCATCCAGCCCAACACAAATAAATCCCATTTTTTCAAGTTGCTGAATTGTGTCTGCTAAATTGCGAATGCGTATGTAAGGTTGCCGTTCTAACGCTCCACTTGCACTTTTTGCCAGTGCGCCAGTTTCCGAAGGACTATGGACCTTTGTTCCCACAACAGCGCTCGCTCCAAATACTTCTGCAGATCTCAAAATAGCGCCAACATTATGCGGATCTGTAACTTGATCTAACAAAATCAATCGGGGAGGATTACTTTTAGAATTCATAATTACATCTTCTAATGATCCCCATTGTAAGCTTTCCACTTCCAAAACAGCACCTTGATGAACGGAAGTTTTGTCAATAGGCGGTTTAAATTGACGTGTATCAAAGATTTCAGGGATCAAACCAGAAACAGAAATACTCTCACTGAGTTTCGCTGCAGCATTACTTGTCGTCATTAATCTAAATTTTTTTCTGTTTTGATTCAGTAGAGCGTCTCGGACAGCATGCAGACCAAAAAGCCAGTAGGTTTGTTTCTGAGCAGTTTTTTCATCTTTTTCCTTTTTTATAACCCATTTTGGTTTTTTCATAAAAAACTACCCTTTAATAAACTTTGTTTTGCTAAGCCTTTGCATCAACTAGCACATAAGGTTAATATTTTGAAGCAAGGGAAAGGGTTTTTAATTAAGGAACATTTTATTATTGACCTCTTTTCGAGTCACTTGTAAGCAATTGTTCAGATTAAGAAAATCAAAAGTGGGCGACAGGCCGCAAGGTGTGGCAGGGGACTGTAACTCCCTCGCGGAGACGCACGCCTGGTTCGATTCCAGGGTCGCCCACCAATTTCTTCATTACTAGCCTTTTAAATCGCCAAAAGAGACTTACTAAATTAAAGGCTCGCTACAATAGAAAAAGAAATTCAACAAAAAAATATCTCTTATAATATTTACTTAAAATCTAGAAACTTTTCGCATATCTCAACAAAACCTTTACCGCCTTTGGAGTAGGAAACATATGTTGGTAGATTTCTCATTTCAGATATGAAATTCCTTATATTTGCAACCCCACAAGAATTTGGAAAATACTGAAATAATGGTTCATCATTCGGGCTATCGCCGCAGAAGAAAAACTCATCTTTATTATAATCAAGATCAATACCAAGAACTTCTTTTGTAAAAATTCGAGTCATCTCCAGTTTGTTGTAGTCACCAAACCAAGCATTCACATGAATGGAAGATATTTTAGCGGTGGCTCCAGACTCAACAAAAATTTCTTTGATTTTTTTTACCGCTTCGATTGGCAACTCGGGGACATCTTCACAAAAATCTATGGCGAGATCGGATATGCGAGAAAATTGGTCGCTGGAGACAGCACAACCTTCAACCTCTTGAAGAATCTTTTGTTTAATTTTTCCAAGTTTTTTTAAGCCTTCCAATCTCTCTGTTTCATTTTGGATATATCTTCTTATCATTTTTTTATTTTTGTGATCATAAGAAAAGAAAAAGGCGCCATTTTCACCTATTACCCCTTTTACAGGCCAAAATCGGGCAATCATGTCACACCACCCTGCAGGCCGCCCAGTTATTGGTATGAATTCTATGCCTTGCTTGGATATATTTTCAATAGCTGAGTAAGCTTCTGCGCTAAGCATACCGTCTGTTGTTATGGTATCATCAATATCACTAAAAATAGCCCTTAATGATCGACGCAAGGTATCTGGAATTTGGTCTAGTGGTTTCAATATGAATCCTTAATACTGATTATTTGTCCTAGTAATAAATAAAACTTACTAGTAGCAATTTCAAAGAGCTAAGTAGTATCTTTTTGCGCTATCCAATTATGATCTGGGTGATTTTTAAATCGCCATTTCCTTAATGGCCCAGCCATCACATTTAAATAATACATTTCATACCCATAAGGTACAGCACATGGATGATGCCCCTTAGGAACCAATACAACATCGTGATTTTCTACTGTCATTGTCTCATCAAGAGATCCATCTTCAGTGAAAACCCTCTGATGCCCGTAACCTTTTGATGGATTCAAACGATGATAATATGTCTCTTCAAGATAGGTCATTTTTGGGAAATCATCCTCATCATGTCGATGTGGGGGATAAGATGACCAATGACCCGACGGCGTAAAAACCTCGGTCACCAGCAAGCTGCTTGCAACATCTCGGTCCTCCATCACAATATTATTTATGTATCTGGTGTTAGTTCCCTTTCCGCGAGCTGTTAGTTCAATTCCCTTGGGGCCGATCTGCTTAGCTTCATATTTTTTCGTACAGGGTGCTGAACAAATAGCAAGAGTACATTTAGTAGTGGGATCAACAGACCAATTAGTTTCGCCAGGAACATAAACGCAATGCGGCGGAGATTTTTCAAATACATCCATACGATCGCCAAGCACTCCAAACTTTTTACCGTCAGCTATAATTTCTGCGAACCCTTCTACTAAAACTAAGATGACCTCTCTATCGAAGGTTTCTTGTTTTATTGACTGGCCTTTTTCCAACAAATATAAATCAAAACCTACATAACCCCACCCAGCCTTTTCGGGAAAAATATCATGAATTTTTCCTGCATTACTAGCAGGTTTTATCAATAATTTTGACATCCTCAATCCTCAGTTCATATTTTGCGTTCAAGAGCTTTGAAAACTCCCCTCAACTCAGCCAGACCCTTTAGTCGACCAATAGCAGGATACCCTGGCATTGCATTCCGCCCATGATCATCAAGGATATTTTGACCGTGATCAGGTCGCATGGGTATAGACCAGTCTTCCCGTCCTTCAGCCTTACGACGATTTTCTTCTCGAACAATTTCAGAAATAGTCTCAATCATATCGGTATTTCCTGTTAAATGCTCGTCTTCGTAGAAACTAGTTGGTATAGTTTCTTGTTCTCTAGTTACATTTCTCAGGTGAAGGAAATGAATATGCTTTCCCAATCTAGAAACTATTCCAGGTAGATCATTCTCAAAACTGGTTCCCAATGAGCCAGTACAAAGAGTTATTCCATTAGCCTTGCTTGGATGAATATTTACTAACCAATTGTAATCTTCTTCAGTTGACATAATACGGGGCAACCCCAGCAGAGGCCACGGAGGATCGTCAGGATGACAACATAGACGTACCCCCAGTTTTTCAGCAATTGGGACGACAGCGTCCAAAAAATACTTAAAATTTTCTCTTAATTTACCAGCATCAATTCCAGAATAACCTTCGAGCCTTCTTTTTACTTCTCGGAAAGTTAATTTCTCTCCAGCACCAGGCAAACCTGCCGTAATATTTTTGCTTAGAACTATTTTTTTTTCTTTCGAAAAACCTTTAAAACGATTTTTTGCTTTATTCACTAATTGTTTTTCGTAATCGTTTTGAGCGTTAGTCCGCTCCAGAATGAAACAATCAAAGGCAATAAAATCTAATAAGTCGAAATACATAGCAGTAGCACCACTAGGCATTGGAGCAGCTAACTCGGTACGGGTCCAATCAAGAATTGGCATGAAATTGTAACAAATCACGTTTATGCCCAGTTCTGATAAGTTTTGCATCGACTCAACCCATGATTTTATGTGCTCGTCTCGAGGGTGAGAGCCAGTTTTTATAACCTCACTTACCGGTAAACTTTCAACCACTTGCCATGATAAGTTGGTCGGAACACTTTTTGATCCAGTGATTTCTATTAATCTGGAAGAAATTTCTTCTTTCTTCCAAACTACTCCAGGTTCCAAATGATAAAGCGAGGTAACTATACCTGACGCGCCTGTTTGCCTAATATCATTTAAAGTGATCTTATCTGTTGGTCCAAACCACCGCCAAGTTTCAATCATGATCGCTCCCGAAATTAAATTTTGATGTGATCCCAAACCGGTCTGCTAATAGTTTAAATTGCTCGATAGTGACCGGATCAAGAACAACGCCATTTTTATCCCTTTTTCGAGCGGTTTGCCATTCTCTATCTCCTGGTGCCATTACAAAAAACTTTTCTTTGACTGCACTATTTCGAAGTAAACTTAGATATTTCTGCATTCCTTCCTTGAATAAAAAAGAACCTATGAAACCTTCTGGATCTATAGCAATTACAAATGCGCCTAATTCTCTTGGAGTTGTCATATCTGAACCTGACATTGGCAGTAACTCAGGTGATAGTTTCATTCCTGTTAGTACTGCAGAAAAAATTTCAGAAATCCCCCCTAGTCCCGCTCCTTTAAACCCAAACCGTGCTCCAAGAGGATCAAGCATTTCAGCAACATGCGGGTCCTGCGTAGAATTCCCAATTTTATCAGAAGCAACGTCCTGGGGTAAATTTAGATCTAATGAACGAAACAGTTCAACTCTATTAAAAGGTACTGAACTAGTTGCCATATCAAAAAGCCAAGGGTCTAGCTCACCTGTAGGAACAGCCATTGAAATTGGGTTAGTTCCGTGAAACCTTTCAGCTCCGCCATGAAGTCTCACAAAACTGTCCGAATTACAGAAAGCTAATGCTATCATATTTTTTTTGGCGGCATGTAGCGTGTAAGCTCCCGCTGGACCAAAGTGAGACGAATTCATAATACCAACAGCCGCAATGCCAGTTATTTTCGCCATTTCAATTGCATGATCCATTGCCTTGTAGGTGGGCAAAGCTCCTTGGGAGTGATCTCCATCTAGCAACCCGCTACCCAACTTTAAATTTTCAAATTTGATAGAAGGGTTTTTATTCAGCCTACCAGTCTCCAAAACCTTAATATAGTGAGGTATCAAACGAACCCCATGACTATCCACGCCAAAGCGAGTGCCATGCATAACGCTAGCCACACAAGCACTTGCAACGTTTTCGTCTGCACCTATCAAATCAAAAAGTTTAAGACAAAAGTCCTCAATTTTATTAAGTGGTTTTAGTGTCATTTTCACCTTTTGTAACTTCATCTTGAATGTTGATGCCATTCATTTTTCCAATATGATCCACGAGCATAGGGACATAATCATCTCCAGCACCAATAGCTGTAGCATGCATGTAGTATTGTTTAGCAGCAGCACTCATTAAATTAGCCATTCCAGCTTCATGTGCCATCTGATTGACATAACTGATATCTTTTGCGGCATTTGTCAGTGTGAATTTATGGGCATCTGAATCCCGTCCAACTAAATACCGCATGAATGTCTCAAAGAAGCCTGTATTAAGCCGACTATTGCCAATTACGTCATTTACCTTTTGAGGGGAGATTCCTGATTTTGCAGCTAAAACTGTTGCTTCCGAATAAAGTGCTCCATAACTCATAGCGAGGAAATTCATTATTAATTTCATTTTATGACCTGAACCAACAGGCCCTAGATGTGTCGCAGTTGCCGACCAAGAGGCAATTATTGGTTTTACAGTTTCAAAAATATGGTCATCGGCTCCGACCAAAGCATCTAAAGTTCCTAGTGCAGCTTCTTTTGGTGTTCGGCCAAGAGGAGCATCAACAAATTCCATACCCACTTCTTTCAGAGCTTTATGCATGCGAAGCGATGACTCTGGATCAGAAGTAGATGTGTCGATGACAATCACCCCATCTTGAGCATTCTCTATAATGCCTCCAGGGCCTTCTAAAACATTTTCTACCTGGCTAGAGTTTGCAAGGCATAAATGGATAATTTCAGCAGATTTCACTATGGTAGCTATTGAGTCAGCTTCCACCGCACCTTTTTTAACCAAATCATCAATAGGAGTGCGGTTTCGGTTACCTTTTATGATAAGCGAGTAGCCATTTTTAAGTAT
>JAQWIK010000058.1 GCA_029248915.1 Paracoccaceae bacterium
CTTCAACTATTTCCGAATTTAGTAAATCCACTTTGTCTTTAAGTATTAATGAAATTGGATTATTTTTAATTGGGTACGTTATTGGATCTTCATCGCCCTTGGGGTCAAAAATGGCCAGCGTACCAGCAGAAACCAAAACCAAAGTCTTGTCTGGTCTATAATATTCAAACCGCATACGTCCTGGACGTTTGATTAAAATAGCACCCGATGACTTAGTTCCATCGGGGTTGGTTTGTAAAAAATTAGCCTTTAAAAATTTTGAATTTTTTAGGTATTCGGATACATTCGCCAACGAGTAAGGTTCGGCTTTTAGACTTGTTCCAATTATTAAAAAAACAATAAAAAGTTGAAGTGTTAAAATTTTTTTAAACATACCAACCCGCATAATTAATCTCTGATAATTATTGTACATGCAATTATAAAGGTAGTTAAGATTTTTAGCTATTCAGGTATCAATATTTCTCTTTTTCCTACATGATTAGCAGGACTTACCAGCCCTTGATCTTCCATTTGCTCCACTAAGCGTGCAGCTTTATTGTACCCTATTGCAAGTTTCCTTTGAATATAACTGGTCGAGCATTTACGGTCGGCAACTACAATCGCAACTGCTTGATCGTAAATTGCATCTTCACCATCGGTATTACCTCCCAGACCTAGAACCTGATCTATGCCGTCCACCTTATCACCTGTTGGCCCCTCAACAACACCACTTTTATATTCTGGTGGTCCAAATGCCTTTAAATGATTTACAATTTCCTCAACTTCCTCATCAGAAACAAAAGGACCATGACAGCGAATGATTTTAGACCCACCAGCCATATAGAGCATGTCTCCCATACCAAGCAGTTGCTCTGCTCCCATCTCGCCTAAAATCGTTCGGCTATCTATTTTGGATGTCACTTGAAAAGATATTCTAGTGGGAAAATTAGCCTTAATTGTTCCTGTAATAACATCTACTGAAGGTCTTTGTGTTGCCATAATTAAATGTATGCCCGATGCCCTTGCCATTTGCGCCAGACGTTGAATGCATGCTTCAATTTCTTTGCCCGCAACCATCATCAAATCAGCCATTTCGTCGACAATTACAACAATGTACGGCATTGTCTCTGGTTTAAACTCTTCGGTTTCAAATATCGGGTCACCTGTTTGATCATCAAACCCAGTTTGGATAGTGCGACTAAACATTTCACCCTTCTTTTTGGCCTCAACTACTCTGCCGTTAAATCCATCAATATTTCTAACACCCATTTTTGACATTTTTCGGTAACGCTCTTCCATTTCGCCAACAACCCATTTAAGCGCAACAACTGCCTTTTTAGGATCAGTCACAACAGGCGAAAGCAGATGAGGTATTCCATCATAGACACTCAATTCCAACATTTTTGGATCAATCATAATTAAGCGACATTCTTCAGGCGTAAGCTTATAAAGAAGTGAAAGGATCATGGTATTAATGGCAACGGACTTTCCGGAACCAGTTGTACCAGCAATTAATAAGTGGGGCATTTTTGCCAAGTTTGCGACAATTGGCTCTCCGCCAATATCCTTTCCCAAAGCCAGCGGAAGTTTCTGTTTTCCATCACCAAAGTACCGACTAGAAAGAATCTCTCTAAGCACAACCTTCTCTCGGTTTTCATTTGGCAATTCTATTCCAATCACCGAACGTCCTGGTACTGTAGATACTCTTGTAGAAAGAGCTGACATAGACCGAGCTATATCATCTGCCAGTCCAATTACCCTACTTGCTTTTAGACCTGGCGCTGGCTCCAACTCATACATAGTCACCACAGGCCCAGGTCTGACGGCAACAATTTCACCTTTAACCCCATAATCGTCTAATACTGATTCCAAAAGTCTAGCATTTTCTTCAAGCGCTTCATCAGATAAAGTATGCCTTTGGATATTGGTCGGGTTGGCTAATAAGCTCAAAGGTGGAAGCTCAAAATCGTGGTTAACCCCGTCGAAATCGAGTCCCGGCTGAGCCTCATTTATTGCGCGAGTACTCTTAGCAAATATTTTATGCGAAGGAGTTTGAACAACTTTTTTATGATTTACTGAAGGTATTATTGGGCTATCTTCGTCGTGGTAGAGGTCATCTGAAAACTCATCTTCAGCGATCTGAGCAAAGCTAGCTTGATCATAGCCATTATCTTCTAAGCTTTCACTATTGAAAGTAGTTAAAGGCGGTTCAATTCGAGACCCAAGCTCAACGAAATCTGAGTCGTTTTTTTCAGTGATTAAGATATTTGTGTTTGTTATAACTTCTTCTGTTTCAAATTCCTGCGTCAAGTCAGTTTTATCTAATTTAAATCTCGAATTTACTGCAGCCGAAATTTTCGAACTTAGGCGTGGGTTGGAAAATATATTGCCACTATCGTTCTCTTTATAAAAATTATCGCCTTGTTTAAATATTCGTGGTGCGTCGGTGAGGGAATTAGGATCACTTCCACCATCATGTAAATTTAGACTACTAACCTGGCCAAAGCCTGGAGCTCTGGGCACAAATGTCTCTCCATCATAAATTGCAGAATTTCTACTGGAGTTCCCCTGGCTATTTTTACTAAGTGCTTTTTTATGTACGAAAGAAATAATATTTAAGAAGACTACTGATAGCAGAGAATAAGTTATCTTTGAGCTACTGTATAAAAACTCAACAATCTTTTTGATTTCTGAACCTATAAAGCCAGAACAGAAAATATTTAAAATGATAGTTAAAAAGAAAGAAATAACCGTTATTGTTAAGATGCCATCAGAGGCTGAAAGAGGAACAATGGTTAAAAGTGACCCAACAACCGTATCACCAAATAATCCACCCATACCAAAACTATGAACCCACGTCTCTATTGGCACGATTGATGCTGCGTAAACAGAAGATAAAGCAACAGCGATAGGTGCGAATATCAACCGCCCAAAAGCTCTTTCAGACCCAATATGTAAAAGGAAACGAAAACCCCAAATTACGAAAATCGGGGCTAACGACCAAGAACCCCAACCTATGACCAGAATTAAAGGTGACGCAATTGCAGCTCCGGTGCTACCCAGTAAATTTTGAATAGGTAAGTCTGAGGCAGAAAGGGGCCCAGGATCTGTCGGAGAATACGTAAAGATAATAAGTGTAAAAACTGCAGCGAAGGCAATCATCGTAATGCCCAAAAATTCCGTAAGTCGCCGCTCCAACGCTATTTGGGTTTCTTTATCTATTAAAGGATCTCTTTCTCGTACACTATTATATGCCATCTCTGCCTCTTACTGTTTTTCTAAAAAAGTACGTATTTTAGTTAACGCCTCTTCTGTTATTTTCCGCTCAGCCACCAAAGCTACTCTTATAAAGTTTTGACCCGGATTTTTTCCGTTTTTTTCTTGGGCTAAATAAGCTCCAGGCAAAACACGAACTCCAGTTTCTCGCCATAAATTTAGACAGGTTTTTTCACTATCCTCTACTTTAATCCAAAGAAAAAATCCTGCTTCAGGACTAGTATAGCCATCCAGACCTGATAAAATATCATCAGCAATTTTATATTTTGCAGCATATAATTTTCTATTTTCTTTTACATGCTGCTCATCTTTCCAAACAGCAGCGGCGGCATACTGCAGAGGCTTGGGTAATGGTGCTCCACCATAGCTCTTTAATTGGCTAAGCCGTTTGAGATTTTCTGGTCCTGTTGCCAAAAAGCCTGATCGTAAGCCAGGTAGGTTTGATCTCTTTGAGAGAGAGTGAAATACTACTAACCGTTCAGGATCTGCTTCAATTGTATTTAACGCCTCTAAAGCGCCAACAGGCGCTTGATCTCGATAAATTTCTGAATAACATTCATCTGCAAAAATTATAAAATCATATTGTTCAGCAAGCTTCAGTAATTCTATCCAATATTCCATCGTTGCTACCGCCCCTTGAGGATTCGAGGGAGAGCAAAGATAGACGGCAGCCGTCCTTTGCAAAATATCCGTTGGTACTGCTGAAAAATTTGGCAAATGATTATTTTGGGGTAAAGCTTCCACAAAATAAGGTTCTGCGTTTACTGTAAGGCTCGAAGCCATATAAACTTGGTAAAATGGGTTAGGTACCATAACAATGGGTCGAGAACTATTTTTTTGCTCAGGACATAGTGCTATCAAAGAATTGTATAGGCCTTCACGGGTTCCATTGAGAGCCAATATGTTTTTTTGGGGATCAAGGGTCACGGAATAACGCCTTTGGACCCATTCCATAATTTCTTCTTTAAGTTCTGGTATTCCCTCATTCGCGGGATAGTCATTAAAACCCGCAGAGTTTTTAACAATTATATCCGTAACCCATTCAGGAAAAGGGTGCCTAGGTTCACCAATGGTCATTGATATTTCTTGGCCAGCAGGTTTAACGCCATCGAGGAGCTCTCGAAGACGCGAAAACGCGTAAAGCGGTAGGTTTTCAAACCGCTCAGGAAAATCCATATTTCTGCCTCAATTACGGGATCATTATCGCCCCGTTTGGGATAGAATAACCAAATAAACTGCTTTCGTCTAGTTAAACAAAAAAATTAAAAAATATGCTTCTTTCAAATCTGAATTTTGAATATTTTTATATTTAGCGATTTGTTGACAAGACTAATTCACA
Organism: Paracoccaceae bacterium; assembly: GCA_029248915.1. Classification (GTDB taxonomy): domain Bacteria; phylum Pseudomonadota; class Alphaproteobacteria; order Rhodobacterales; family Rhodobacteraceae; genus Salinivivens. The sequence continues at coordinate 4,595 of JAQWIK010000058.1, forward strand.
TGCCTGTGCTAACCGCAGAACTCTCTCTTCTTGATTTGGCAATCCCATAACAAGAAAACCACAACTTGGGATATCGGTTGGTAATGTAATCGAACAGCCACCCATCAAGTTACCAATTCGAGTATTCCTTAGAGCCAGAAGATTTTGCGAATTATAAAAACCCCCATCGGTCATAAGTCGGTTTACTTCAGGTGGCATTATGGGGGAAGTTGGAACCAGAACAGCATCATAGCTTTGCACTGCCGAATAATATTGGTGCCGTAAATCAATTAATTTGTTCCAGGCACAGATAAAATCTGTAGCTAAAACTTTAGCTCCACTTCTGAACCGTTCGAGAATTTTTGCAAACATTAAATCTGGTGATTTTTCTATTTTATCCTTCCAGGTCGCATAAGCTTCTGGTGAATAGAGAAGACCTGTCAAATCCATGGCTTCATCAACGCTTGGAACTGATATTTCTGATACTCTTGCTCCAGCCCTCTTGAGTTTATCAATTGAATTATTGAAAGCTTTTTTAGGCAAATCCATAACATTTTCCATGGCCACATTTTTTATCACCCCAAACGTCAATCCTTTCATGGATATAGGTGTCGAAAGTAGAATTTCTTCACCTGCCATTATTCCAAATAACCTGGCGGCGTCTTCAACGCTTTTGACCAACGGTCCAACAGTATCAAACCGGCCACACAACGGAACAACGCCGTTAAGAGAAATTCTACCAGCCGTTGTCTTTAAACCAACCAAATCATTCCAAGCTGCCGGTATCCGAACCGAACCTCCGGTATCCGAACCTATTCCTGCAGAGGCCAAACCAAATGCCACTGAAGTTGCTGCACCCGATGAAGATCCACCAGGAACAGAATCTGGATAATTAAAGCAGGGCGGCGTTTCCCGGATAGGGTTTAAACCCAAACCAGAAAACGCTAGCTCAGACATATGCGTTTTTCCCAGACAGATCAGCCCATGCGCTTCTGCCAAATTATAAACTTCAGAATTCTTATTTGCCACTCTGCCAGCTAATAATTCGCTACCAGCCTCGCAAGGATAGCCCGCTATATCAAATAAGTCTTTCCAACTGATAGGCACACCATCTAACGATGAGAGTCTGCGTCCAGTATCGGCCCGCATCTTTGACGCTTTCGCCTGTTCCATGGCGAGCTGAGAGGTGACGGTACTATAAATTTTTTTCCCAACCGGACTTAATTCGATTTGCGATAAAAAATGCTCAGTAAGCTCAACAGGATCAATTTTACCTTGACCAATCATATCTCCGAGCTCAGAAGCGGTTAAAGAGTTAAAATCAGACATTTTTACCTCGTCAAATTTAATTTCACTATATTTCTTTCTCTGGACAATACAAATAAGGAATACATATTACATTTATGAAAAAAGATTTTGATATCATTGTAATTGGTGGAGGCATTAACGGCCAAGTCATGTCTCTAGCCGCAGCCCATGCTGGTTTCTCAGTCGCATTAATTGATCAAAACAAAATTGTCGAAGATAGCCTCCGAGAATTTGATGGAAGAGCCTATGCGATAGCATTTTCTTCAGTTCAAATGATGAAAAATCTTAACTTTTGGAAAACAATCGAAGAAACTGCTCAGCCGATTTTAAATATAAAGGTTTCACACGGTACTATAGAAAGGGGCCCTGCTTCTGCTACTTTGCAATTTAACAACGCGGATATTGAAGAAAGTCCTATGGCCCAGATGCTCGAAGACAGGTTTTTACGGCAATGCCTTAATATTGAAATCAAAAAAAATGCTCTCATTACTCTAATAGAGCAAAGAAAAGTTATTGATCTTATTGATTTTAAACAACACAAAAATTTAATACTTGATAATAACTTAGAACTCCAAGCATCTTTGATTGTGGCCAGTGATGGGATTGATAGTCCAATTTCTAAAAAAATTGGCATTAAAAAAACCGGATGGAAATATCAACAACTCGGTCTCGTTTGTGCCATAGAGCATGAATACTCATCAGATAATACAGCATACCAGTATTTTCTTCCCGAAGGCCCACTCGCTATTTTGCCAATTAAAAATAATACCGCCTCAATCGTTTGGACTGAAAATATCCAAAATGCGCTTACGATTTCAGAAATGAATGATGCAGAATACTTAAGTGTACTTCGGCATAGGTTTGGGGATTTTCTAGGTCAACTTAAACTTACCGGTAAAAGAATTTCCTTCCCTCTAAAATTGTCAATAAGTGAAAAGTACGTGTCGGATAGATTTGCCGTTATAGGTGACGCAGCTCATGGATATCATCCAATAGCTGGCCAAGGTTTAAATGCGGGAATGCGTGATATAGCTGCACTTTTAGATGTCATTTCCAGTGCAAGAGAACGAGGAGAGGACTTCTCATCAATAAATGTTTTGAACAGATATCAGGAATGGCGTAGATTTGATAATCA
>JAQWIK010000059.1 GCA_029248915.1 Paracoccaceae bacterium
GTGTCGCGGACTTGCTTAATAGATGCGGTAATAAATCCTATTTCTCCAGGTCCCAACTGTTCAGTTGACTGCATTTCAGGGCGGAAGACACCTACTCTTTCTACTGAATGGATGGACCCATTCGAGAACATTTTTATTTTATCGCCTTTCGCTAGAACACCGTCCATTATTCTAACTAAAACAACAACTCCAAGATAAGCGTCGTACCAGCTATCAACCAACATTGCTTTCAAGGGCGCATTTCTATCGCCTATAGGCGGAGGGAGTTTTTCAACTATTGCTTCTAATGTCTCTTGTATTCCAAGCCCTGACTTTGCAGAAACTTTTAGTGCCTCAGAAGCATCAATTCCAATAACATCTTCGATTTGTTCAGAAACACGCGCACAATCTGATGCTGGCAAGTCAATTTTGTTTAAAACTGGTACAATTTCATGATCTGCATCTATAGCTTGGTAAACATTTGCGAGTGTTTGAGCTTCAACGCCTTGAGTGCTATCGACAACCAACAAGGATCCCTCAACAGCTCTCATTGACCGAGAAACTTCATATGCAAAATCCACATGACCGGGCGTATCGATTAAGTTTAGAACAAATTCTTCGCCACTTGCGGCTGTGTAATCTATTCTAACAGTGTTAGCTTTGATTGTTATTCCACGTTCGCGTTCAATGTCCATGCTATCTAAAAGTTGCTCTTTCATATCCCGATCAGCCACTGTATTCGTCGACTGAATTAGTCGATCCGCCAGTGTCGATTTGCCGTGGTCAATGTGAGCAACAATTGAAAAATTTCTTATTTTATTGATATCTACCATAGGCATGGATATGTGGCTATTTTGGAATTTGGTCAAGGTGTTAATATAACATTGATCAAGCCTAATTAATCTTTGAGTTAAACTTTGAAAATTATTTTAAAAGGTTTCCTGTTCCGTAAAAAAAAATCTTGCTATATTTTCAAAATCACGAGGCTTTTCGGCATGAAGCCAATGACCGGCATCTTTTAATGTCACAAATCTCGCCTTTATAAATAATGAACTTATAATACCCCGGTGCACAGGGCGAATATACTCACTCTTTTCACCTCTAAAAAATAATGTGTGTCCTGAAAATTTTCCGTCAATTTTAGGAAAATCTAATATCTTATGCATTTCTGAACTTAAAATATCTAGGTTTAATTTCCAACGTTTATTTTTTAAATCTAGCGACTGCGTAAAAAAGTTTTGTAATGATTTGTCTACTACAAATTTAGATAGTGCCTCGGTAGCATCTGATCTTTTTTCTACTTTTGACAGATCGATTTTCCGCATTGCTTCTATGAACTGTGACTGGTCATGTTCATATTTAACGGGAGCAATATCTGCTATAAGCAATCTATTTACAAGATCAGGGTTTTTTAATGCTAATACCATAGCAGCTTTACCCCCCATTGAATGACCAATTATATTAGGTCTTATGTTCAAGGAAGTAATAACTTCAACGAGATCGTCAGCCATACTGTGGTAATCATGTGAGGCGAACCAAGGGCTATCACCATGGTTTCTTAAATCGACTGCAATTACATAAAATTGATTTGATAACCGTTTGGCGATTACACCCCAATTTCTTCCAGACCCGTAAAGCCCGTGAACAATCATTAATGGAGGAGAACTTTCAGCACCGTGGGTCAAGTAATTGAGCATCTAAACTTGATAATCTCCTGCTGGCTATTTTTCAAATTATAAATATACATGGCGAATGTGTGGGCGATTTGCGATTACAATACCATCAGATGCCATGTCTCAACTTTTTGATGCGCAGCCTGTTAATAATTTACCCGATGTGCCCAATTTTAATATCTGCCCAACAAATTTTATTCATGTAATTACTTATAACGGGATAGGGAGAAAACTAGAAAGTTTAAGGTGGGGTTTTGTTCCTAATTGGTATCAGGAAGTAAATGCGGGCCCGCTCTTAATAAATGCCCGAAGTGAAACAGTTGCCCAAAAGCCCGCTTTCGCAAATGCGAGCAGGGAACGAAGGTGTTTAATTCCCTGTTCTGGGTTTTATGAATGGAGTAAGGATTTAGAGGGAAATAAAACACCTTGGTTTGTAACCAGAAATGACGGTATGCCTCTGATTTTTGGAGGAGTTTGGCAAGAATGGGGTGATGCAAGCGACAAAATTAAAACATGCGCAATTGTAACCACTGAAAGCAACAGTAAGTTGTCTAAGATCCATCGTCGCTTACCACTTGTTCTGGAGAAAAGTGACTGGGACTTTTGGTTGGGAGAAAAGGGACACGGCGCATCTGTTTTAATGAGACCAACAGCCAATGATACACTTGGGGCTTATAAAGTATCGAAAAATATAAATTTGAGTAGGTCCTCTGGTCCAGATCTTATGGCTCCAGTTTAAAGCTACACAAATACTCCCCAATATTAAACTATAACACTGCTATCGACTTGACGGTTAATGCTCGTTCTACTATCACCAAAGCCTATTGAGCGGGTATGGTGAAATGGTATCATAAGAGCCTTCCAAGCTTAAGGCGCGGGTTCGATTCCCGCTACCCGCTCCAATATTGTTCAAAAAAAATTACAAAAATATATTAAAGTGTATTATATGTTCATCAAATAGATTGAGAGGGGTATTTAACTGGATGCGGAAAGCTTTTGTTTTAGTTATTTTTGCCTACATATCTTTATTCACTTTATCACCTACTTTAGCCCAAGAAAACTCAAGTAGCATAAGTAGTACAAGTAGTCTCAATGGAGCTGCTGCTTTAGCAGGAACAATTCCACAAGTTGGAGTTACTTTTGGCGGAGTTTCTATTGCTTCAGTTGCTATAGCAGCCACACTTATTGTATCTTTGCTAGCCTTCGCTTTAGAAGATAATAATACTACTTCATCGTCAACATCAACTAATTAACTTATCAAATTTTTTGTTAAAAATTGATGTTAATATCGCAAAGAATAATATGCTCGACCAATAATTTCTCTGAAATAAAAACTACTGTCTTTGAAGGCATTTGCTTGTGGTAAAAAATCCAAAACATCCATTTTTTTTTCACCTAAGCGAAAATCTACAGCATAAGGTATCACTTTTAGATTCTGGTTCTCAAAAACTGTTTTAGCTCTTGGCATGTGAAAGGCAGAAGTTACCAATATGATCTTACTATTTTTGGGAAGTATTTTAGAAACGGCTATAGCTTCGTCATTAGTATTTTGAACTACCTCAGTTAAAATAACTTGGTTTTTGTTTATTCCTTGGGATTTCACGAATTGAGCTAAAAACTCTCCTTCTGGCATGCCTAAACTCCAAGGTAACTTTCCTCGAGTAAGAATTATTTTCTGCGCTTTATTTAATTTTAAAAGCTCGATGCCAGCAAACACTCTATCAACTGCATCTGAGAATTCATAATAAATCTCATTATTCTGTTTGATGGTTCTGATCATACCACTTAAAACAATAACCGTATCTGCAGTATCAACGTTATTTGGAGAAATAAGCGTGTAGCCTTGTTCTAAAAATTTGATCAACTGTCGAGAAACAATAGGTAACGAAAGTATGATTAAAAGTATCAAGGCAATCATTGAAGGAAGCATTCTCTTTCTAAAAACACCAAAAAACAATAAGATAATTATTAATCCCAGTGGGCTGACGATAATTGGCAATATTTTATTGATATAAATCATTTAAATTAGCTACATTATTATAATTATTAATAATACCTTATTGGACAAATATTATATCTTTTGAGCTTAATAAGTAGTTTAGATTGTACAGATAAAAAATGAGAAATAAACCAAGTCTTCAAAATGCGTATGACCTTAAATCGCCTGATGATAATATAAAGCTGTATTCTGTTTGGGCAGAGACTTATGACATTAGTTTTATAGATGATATGCAGTATGAATTACATTTTGCTGTAGCTGAGGAGTTTGTTTTAAATGGGGGCAAAGGATTAATATTAGATGTGGGTGCAGGGACGGGAGCTGTTGCCGAAGCACTTTTACAGAAAGCGAAATTCTGCATTGAAGCCACAGATATATCAAAAGAAATGCTTAAAGTTGCTGACTCCAAAAATATCTATAAGCGCAGTTTTTTCAGTGATTTAACAAAAGAAATTCCAGTGAATAATAGCTCTAATGATGGGGTCGTGAGCTCTGGTACATTTACACATGGCCATGTTGGACCAAGTTCAATAAGTGAATTAGTCCGCATTACTAAGCCGGGTGGGTTAATTACAATCTCCATAAATGAAAAACATTGGATTTCCCTTAATTTTGAGAGTGAAGTTGAAAAGTTAAGTCAGTACACTCGAAACTACACATTAAAAAAGATATCAATATATGGCGAGCAGTCGATGCACGACCATAAAGATGATAAAGCGGTTATTCTTACAATAAAAGTTTGAGCCAGAATAAAACTGCGGTTTTTTAGGTAAACGCAAAACCTCCTCTTGACCAAGATACATTCTTTCGTTTTTAACAAGCTGACTGGAGAATTAATTAATGGTTAGTACTAATGCAGCAGAAGCTGATCTGCGAGACCGTAGCAAGTCAAAAAAGATCTCGGCATTAAAAGAACTTTGGCCTTTCCTAAAGCCATACAAATTAATAATTTTAATAGCTTTTCTCGCTCTCACTTTAACGGCAGCCGTGTCGCTAATTTTACCTTTAGCAGTTCGAAGAGTTGTTGATACCTTTAGTTCAGGCAACACCCTTATTTTAGATCAATATTTTTTGGCTGCGATTGGTATTGCAGGACTGCTTTCAGTTGGTACGGCATTAAGGTATGCGCTCGTAACTATGCTTGGTGAGCGGGTTGTGACCGACATAAGAAAAGCAGTCTTTGGTAGAGTGATCCATTTAAGCCCGCAATTTTTTGAGAAAATAATGACGGGCGAGGTTTTGAGTAGAATAACAACCGACACAACTGTAATTTTATCTGTAATAGGCTCATCGGTTTCAGTAGCATTGAGGAATGTGTTTATTTTGATCGGTGGTATGATTTTAATGCTGTTAACATCGCTAAAGTTAACAAGCTTGGTTTTTCTAATTTTTCCTGCAATAATTATTCCAATTCTTGTTCTTGGTCGAAGGTTGCGAACTCTAAGCCGAGAAAACCAGGATTGGATTGCAGCAAGTTCGGGTAATGCTTCGGAGGCTTTAATGGCGGTGCAAACCGTCCAAGCTTTCTCTCATGAAAATCTCACAAAAAGATCATTCGATCTAGTTTCTGAAACAAGTTTTAGTTCCGCCAAGAAAAGAATAATAACACGATCATTTTTAACAGTGATTATAATATTTTTAGTTTTTTCGGGAGTGGTAGGGGTTCTTTGGATTGGTGCTCGCGACGTGCGCAACGAACTTATGTCGGTTGGAATGCTTGTCCAGTTCGTAATTTATTCGATAATGGTTGCGGGCGCTGTGGCGGCTTTATCAGAAATATGGAGTGAATTACAAAGGGCAGCGGGAGCTACAGAAAGATTGATCGAATTACTTAATATCGAAGATACTGTAAATGACCCTGAACAGGCTGTTTCAGCACCAACGAATTGGTTGGGTGAAATTACATTCAATGATGTAACTTTTGCTTATCCTTCACGCGCAGATGACGCTACTTTGTCAAATTTTAATCTTACCATTAAACCAGGTGAAACAATAGCATTGGTTGGTATTTCTGGTGCTGGGAAGTCAACGTTTATACAATTACTTCAACGGTTCTATGATCCTGATCAAGGTGAAATATTATTGGATGGTATCGATATAAAAACGATGAAAAGACTGGAGTTCCGCAAATCTATTGCACTAGTTCCCCAGGACCCAGTTATTTTTGCAACAACAGTTATGGAAAATATACGATTTGGTAATTCAGAGGCTAATGATGAAGAAATATTCCAAGCGGCTCGATCAGCTGCGGCACATGATTTTATAAATGAGCTACCTCAAGGATATGACACATGTGTGGGCGAGCGTGGAATTATGCTCTCTGGTGGGCAAAAACAAAGGATAGCAATCGCTCGTGCGATATTACGCAACGCACCAGTGCTTTTATTAGATGAAGCTACTAGCGCGTTGGACGCTGAAAATGAAAGGTCAGTTCAAAAGGCTTTCGACCATTTGTCAAAAGGTCGGACGACAATCGTTGTGGCTCATAGATTGGCAACTGTAAAAAAGGCTGACAGGATTATAGTACTTGATGCGGGTAAAATCATTGCACAAGGAAATCATGAAAAACTCATTAGTGAAAAGGGACTTTATGCTCGTTTAGCAAGCTTACAATTCACTAGTTGAATGAATTTGAAAATTCAGATTGGGTCTGTATCTCGCAAAGAAATTTATAATTTTCTAAAGGTGCTTGCGTTTGAGACCTAATCACCGCAAAATGAAAAAAATAAAGCCTTAGAGGGTGTTAAGGGGAGTAAAAAATGGGTTTTGCAAATTTAGAAGACCTTTTGGCCATTGAAAAAGAAGTTAAGTGGGAAGATCGTGATTTGCCGTCGACTTTATTTGGTTTGCTGTCACGCACTGCGAAGTCATTTCCTAACAGACCAGCAGTAAGTTATCAGATTTTATCGGGTCCAAAAGATAAAGCTGAAACTTTGACGTGGTCAGAGGTGCACGCAAAAACTACTCAAGCAGCAAATATGTTTCGTTCACTTGGTATTGGGAGTGAGGATGTTGTCGCTTACATATTACCAAATGCCAATGAAACTGTCTTAACTCTTTTAGGTGGTGCGATTGCTGGTATTGCGAACCCAATAAATCCGCTTCTTGATCCGGAACAAATTGGAGCAATTCTCAGAGAAACAAACGCCAAAGTCGTTGTTACTATGAAAGCATTTCCTAAATCTGACGTGCCACAAAAAGCGGCAAAAGCTGTTTCTTTGGCCCCTAACGTAACTTCTGTCATCGAAGTTGACCTGAATAGATATCTAACGCCTCCAAAATCATGGATTGTGCCCTTGATTAGGCCTAAAAATCCCGTTGAGCACTCTGCAAAAATTTATGATTTTAATAATTTATTGGATCTACAAAACACAGAGCTTGATTTTGATGACTTAGAAGAAGATCGAGTTGCCGCTTACTTTCATACAGGTGGTACAACTGGTATGCCAAAAGTTGCACAACATACATATTCAGGCATGATTTATAATGGGTGGCTCGGTCATGAGCTTTTATTTACTGAAGAAGATAACGTTATTTGCCCGCTTCCTTTGTTTCATGTTTTTGCTTGTCATGTGATATTAATGGCCATGGTTAGTTCAGGTGCCCATGTGGTTTTCCCAACACCTCAGGGATATCGAGGTGAAGGAGTTTTTGATAATTTTTGGAAGTTAATTGAGAGATGGCAGATAACCTTTGTGATAACTGTCCCCACTGCCATTTCTGCGCTCATGCAGCGGCCGGTCGATGCTGATATATCTTCTGTAAAAACCTCTTTTTCTGGCTCTGCTCCCTTACCATTAGAACTTTTCCGAAGGTTTGAAGAAGCTTCAGGTGTTACCATCGTAGAGGGTTATGGATTAACAGAGGCCACGTGCCTAGTTTCATGTAATCCCGTTGAAGGTGAGAAAAAAATTGGTTCTGTTGGTTTGAAATTTCCGTATACAGATTTAAAAATTATCAAACCCGAAAAAGGAAAATTGGTTGAATGTAAAACTGATGAGGTTGGAGAAATTTGTATATCTAATCCTGGGGTTTTTGCAGGAAACACTTACACAGAAGCAGATAAAAATGCCGACTTGTACTACAAGAAAAAATATTTACGAACAGGGGACCTTGGTCGAAAAGATAGTGATGAATACCTTTGGATAACTGGTCGTGCAAAAGACCTTATCATCCGGGGGGGACATAATATTGACCCAGCTATTGTCGAGGAGGCGCTTCTTGGTCATCAGGCCGTTGCATTCGCCGGTGCAATTGGACAACCCGATCAACGCGCTGGTGAATTACCGTGTGTATATGTAGAGTTAGTTGACGGAGCTACTGTAACACCTGACGAGTTGGAGCAATTCTGCGTGGAAACTGTAAAAGAGAAAGCTGCCTTGCCTAAACATGTGGAAATTTTAGATGAATTGCCCAAAACAGCAGTGGGAAAGGTATTTAAACCAGATCTGCGAAAGCGTGCTATCATACGGGTATTTTCAGAAACTTTGGATAGTTCAAGTATAAATGCTTCGATCACTTCTGTAGATGACGATAAAAAACTAGGATTGGTTGCTAATATTTCATCGAACGAAGACGACGATTCTATTAATCAGGTTTTGGGTGATTTCACTATTCCTTGGCAACGTGCGAGCAATTAGGCTCTTTTAAAGTTTTGTCTTTTTATTTTAACTATTTTTGAGAATTTAAAAATGGAATTCGAAAAACACGTCCTGATAATAGGATCTGGTCCTAATGCTGTGAGTGCAGTTGAATTGAAGACAGACTTCGATGCAATTGTCGTAATTAATAATGCATGGCGAGTACGTCCTGACTGGACCCATTTAATTTACCCTTTCGATTTTCCAAAAGAGAGGTGGCCGCAAGAAGTAAAATTTTCACAAAGCGTGATAACGGAAAAAGAATTTGTGCCAATACAAAACCAATATGGTGGGTTTATCTATGCTGGAGCAACAATGGCATTTACAGCAGGGTATTGGGTACTGGGAGCTTTAAGGCCGAGCCATATTTCGTTTATCGGCTGTGATATGCATTATCCCAGGACTGGAAAAACACATTTCTATGGTAATGGAACTCCTGATCCTCTCAGGAACGATATATCTTTGATGAGCTTAAAGGCTAAATCAAATAGGTTCTTACATATTTCTCAAAAACAGAATTGTCTTGTTGGAAATCTTTCTGATGGCCCAAGTGAATTAACGTTTCCGCGTATAACTCCCGAGCATTCTTGGCCAAAAACCCTGAGCTTGAAAGAAGATTTAATTTTTGAAGCTTTAAAGCGAGAAAAGGAGCTAAGTTACTTCGATATAACAGGTAGATACTGGCAGAATTTAGATAGGTATGATAGCAAGGAAATTAAAAAACTTGATGATATATGGGAAAAAATAATACCAAATTAATCAGTTTTTAAAGGCGGAGCTCCTCCTGAAAAGGAATTTCCTTGCGAATAGTCGCATGGACCATCCTGCATCATTAGATGCAAATCAGAGCCTTTGTAAGGATTTTCTTCGGCCAATTTCTCATTTACTTCAATTCCCAAGCCAGCTTCGTCTGAAACCTGAATATAACCATCTTCAACCTTGATTTTTTCATTAACTAAAGATTTATGAAAGGGTGTTTCAATTGTTTCTGCAATTAGTAAGTTTGGTATTGATGCGGCTAATTGAATATTGGCTGCCCATTCAATAGGTCCAGCATATAAATGAGGAGCTACTTGCGCGTTGAATACTTCAGCTATAGCTGCGGCTTTTTTCATTTCCCATATACCACCAGCCCGCCCGAGGGCGGGTTGGATTATCGAGACCCCCCCAGATTTAAGAACTTCAGCAAACTCCATTTTTGTTGTAAAACGTTCTCCAGTTGCAATAGGGATACCTACCGCACTTTGCACTTTACTAAATTCTGATAGATTGTCTGGTGGAATTGGTTCCTCAAACCACATTGGCGAGTAGGGCTCTATCGCTTTACCTAATCTGATAGCTCCTGCCGTAGTAAATTGGCCGTGTGTTCCAAATAAAATATCTGCATTATCTCCAACCGCTTCTCTAATTGCTCGGCAAAAATTTATAGACAGCTTGATATCACTCATCGCCGGCATATGGCCTCCACGCATAGTGTAAGGACCTGCAGGGTCAAACTTTACCGCTGTAAAACCTCGATTAACAAGATCAATTGCAGACTCTGCAGCCATTTCTGGTGTTGTCCAAAAATCATTTAAGTCATGATGTTCTAAAGGATAAAGATAAGAATAGGCACGCACGCGTTCATTTATTTTTCCACCAAGTAACTGCCAGGTTGGGCAATCAAAGTGCTTCCCTAAAATATCCCAGCATGCAATTTCTAATCCAGAAAATGCGCCCATTACAGTTAGGTCAGGCCTTTGTGTGAAGCCAGATGAATAGGTTCTTCTAAACATCTTTTCAAAATCGGAGGGGCTTTCGTTCAGAAAGTATCGCTCAAAAATATCCTTGATTACTACTTCCATTGCCTCTGGACCAATAGATGAAGCGTAGCATTCACCCCATCCAACAATTCCATTATCAGTCGTAAGTTTGACGAAAATCCAATATCGCCCCCCCCAACCAGGTGGAGGTGGACGGGTTACAATTATTTTTAAGTCTTTTAGTTTCATTTTATGTGCTATTTCCCAATATCAAAAACAATCACATTTCTTTTGGCTGATCCTAATTTAGTGTCAGTTATAGCTTCGTTAATTTGCTCAAGACTCCATGTTTTTGAAACCAACTCGTCCAGCTTGATGCGGCCTTGATTGTATAGATCAACCATCCAGGGTATATCGCGTTTTATCACAACATCACCCATTTTAGAGCCGATCATTCCCTGCGAAACAGAAGCCATCATAACGGGTTCATAAGTTGATTTATCTCCAGATTTTGGCATTCCAACCATAACTACTTTTCCACCATAACCGAGATATCTAGGCGCAACGTCATACACTGCGCTATTTCCAACAGTAACGAAAACTACATCTGCTCCACCACCAATTAAAGATTTAGCTATGCGCCAAGGAGATTTTTCAGTTGCTAATACACAGTCGGTTGCTCCAAATTCCCTAGCTACTACCAATTTATCTTTGTTGGTATCAACTGCTATAATTCGTCTAGCTCCAGCTATTCTGGCTCCCTGAATAGCATTTAGCCCGACCCCGCCCGCGCCAATAACTACGGCGTCTTGACCTGGTCGTAACTTTGCTGCATTCACTACTGCCCCAATGCCAGTGATCACACCACATGCGAGAAGTGAGGCTATTTCAAAGTTCAAATCGTAATTTAATTTTACGACTTGGCTTTGATCGACTACTACTTTTTCAGCGAAGGCGCCGCAATTCATAACTTGTTGAATAGTAATGCCTTTTGAGCTTAAAATTGGAGGAATAGCTGTATTACTAGCTTCGCATATTGTTGGATTTCCCTCTAAGCAATTGTTGCAATTTCCACATGATTTTATGAGAGTGACGACCACTCGGTCACCGATTTCAAAGCCTTTTACCGTATCCCCAATCTTGCTCACTAAACCAGCGGCTTCATGACCGTAGACTGCTGGCAAATCTCCTCCCCAGTCACCGTCCGCAAACGATATATCAGAATGGCATACAGCAACTGCACCTAATGTCACCTCTACTTCGCCAGTTGTTGGTTCTCTCAAATCGATTGTTTCAATTTTCAAAGGAGCTCCAAACTCGTGGCAAACAGCAGCTTTTATTTTTACCATTTCTCTATCCTTTTTGAAGCAATCGTTTTTTCAAGTTAATTACATTCAATTCCATCACGTCAATTCTTAAAACTTGTGCTTTGCAAATTTTTTGGGGCCCAAAATAAAAAAACTAAAACACAGATGGTTAATAAAATAGCAGAAGCTATAAAAGGTGCTCCTGGAAAGTATATTTCTGAGCTTTGTTTAGAGAATTGAGCTAATATCCAAGTCATAGATAGTGGGGTAATAATCATAGATAAAGCCGTTAGCGAAGATATTACACCTTGAAGGCTTCCTTGGTTTCTTTCATCAACCTGGTCTGACATTAAAGCGGTCAGCGCTGGTTGTCCTATTACGCCGAGCGAAGCTAAGGGTGTCAACGCTATAAGAAACCAGCCATTTGTTATAATAGCAATTAAAACCATCGCAACTATTTCTGTACCAAAACCTAACAATACTGTGTTATATCGCCCGATCAGATTAATTGTAGGTTGGACTAATACGCCTTGAATAAAAGCAAAACACACACCGTATACTGTAAGTGACAATCCAATCATGCCAGGTGACCAAGAAAAACGCTCCGCAGTAAAATATGGCCAAATTGCTGCGTAAACAGCTGTACTTATAGAATAAAGTAAGAACACTAATAAGAAGACTTTTAAACTATCAAATTTAGTAATGACCTTGAAGGTATTAAAAGGATTTATGTTTCTTAATAAAAACTGTTTTACATTTTTATTTTTCAAACTTTCTGGAAGAAAAAAATAACATGCTGCTGCGTTTAAAGCCGAAACAATGGCCGCAGCAAAAAATGGAATTCTTGGGCCGATTTCACCCAATAAACCTCCTATAATGGGCCCTAGAACAAAGCCAATACCAAATCCAGCGCCTATGTAGCCAAAACGTGCAGCCTTTTGCTCCGAGCTCGAAATGTCTGCTACATATGCGGCGGCGGTTGAATGTGTTGAAGCGGTTATGCCCCCCAGAACCCTTCCAAAGAGTAACATCCAAACACTAGTCGCTAACCCCATAATAATATAATCAAAGGCCATAAAGATTAACGAAACTAAAATTACTGGTCGCCTACCAAATGTATCAGATAGACTTCCTAGAATAGGTCCACAAATAAATTGCATAACAGCAAATATGCTTGCCAATATCCCTCCCCAAACAGCTGCCTCAGCTACTGTTTTTCCGGGAAGAACGTCCGTCATTAAGCTTGGCAAGACTGGTATCATTATACCTATACCAACTGAATCAAGAATGACTGTAAAAATTATAATTTTTATTGGGAGATTTGTTTTATTCATAATGGATTTTTGATGCTATCTTCTCAAGTACCAGCGCTAATTCTACCGGCTTTGAAAAAAATGGGGAATGCCCTGAATTTATCTCATATGTATTTCCGGTTGGTATCTTTTTAGATAGCTCTTTTTGAAGAGCTAATGGGATTGTACGGTCATCAAGACAGTGTACATAAGACTTAGGAATTTTTTCAAAGTTTAATCCCAACCTAATTGATGTGAGTTGGGGTTTGATGGCTTGTACACATAAGTTCTCAGCTGCCAATTTCACATCCTTTGTCGAACAGTCGTGATAAAAAATATCTTTCTGATATTTTTGAGGAATGTAAAAGCCAAGACCATCTTCCGTTTTTTTAATAACTGATAAGAGCGGAAAATTATCCACTTTGTTTCGCAACTCTACTAGACTTTTTCCATCCTCTGGAACAAATGCTGTGAGATAAACTAAATGTTTGATAAAAGATGGGTCTGTCTCAGCGGCCAAACTAATAGGGTAACCGCCCATTGAATGGCCTACTACAATAGTTGGGCTCTGAAGTGATTTCTGTATTGCAGAGCTATATCTTTCGAGAGTTATTTTTCTTATTGGAAGTTTGTTCCTTCCATGTCCAGGTAGATCGATCGCATCTGCGACATGGCCTCTATTTCGAAGCTCATTGGCTAGTTTTTCAAAACACCAGGCGCCATGACCCGATCCGTGGACTAACAAGAACTTAGACATGTCCAAATTCTTTCATGAAATCTGATAGAATTGTTGCATATTCTTTTGGTGCTTCGACACATGAAATATGTCCTGCTCCCTTAATTAGATTGAATTTTGACCCTGGTATAAGATCACAAGTTTCGCGCACTAAATCTGGTGGCGTTGAACGATCCTCTGAGCCTGCTATTGCGATTGTTGGCAAACGTAAGCTGGAAGTGGGAGTGTAAAAATCCG
>JAQWIK010000060.1 GCA_029248915.1 Paracoccaceae bacterium
CTTCATTGGTTGGAATGGTCACTGGAACGATTGCTGGTCTAGCGTCAATTACTCCCGCTGCTGGTTCAGTAGATCCACTTCAAGCTCTTTTAATCGGTGCAATATCAGGCATTCTGTGCCAAGAAGTAGTAAATTTAGTGCGAAACATGTTACGTATTGATGATACTTTGGACGTCTTTGCTGTTCATGGTGTTGGAGGTATATTTGGAACTTTAATGATAGGTTTTTTTGGTTATGCTTCTATTTTCACCCAACTTTCAGGCCTAGTTATTGTTGGTATTTTTACCATTATTGTGACTTATGCTCTGATAAAAATTGTAGCTTTGATTACTCCACTCCGCGTTGATGAAGAAACAGAAACAAACGGTCTTGATCTAAGCATTCATGGCGAACGCGCATATGACGTTAATTCCTAATTTAAAGGCGTCGAAGTTAAACCCTTCGGCGTAAACCAATAAAAAATTATGTATATAGATCTGAGGCTCTTCGCTCAAATGCCCTAACTATTCGCTGCATTGCGTCATTAAAAACCAGCCCAATAATACTTTGTAACATTGCATTCTTAAATTCAAAATCAACATTGAATTTTACTTCACAACCTTCGTCAGTATCTTCGAAACTCCAAACAGAATGCATATAGCGAAATGGCCCATCTATATAATCTGTTTCAATAATATATTTCGAAGTATCAAGTAAAACACGGCTTCCAAATTTTTCTCTAAATACTTTGAAGCTTATAACCAAGTCAGCCTCAATTTGTTGCACTACTCCTTTTTGTACTTTTTTGCGTATACGAGCAGCAGCACACCATGGTAAAAATTCTGGATACAAAGAAATATCAGCAACTAAATCAAACATCTCTTTAGCCGTGTAGGGCAAATATTTTATTTCTGAGTGAGATGTCATTTCAAGCCTTTGCATTTGATTTATTTTGTAATTACAAACAAACGTGAATTATATTCAAGAGGAACAAATGTCTCAATCAAATTATGTTGTCGATACTCTTATTTCAGCAAAATCCATAGCAGCTCGAATAGAGCACTTAGCTAAAGAAATACAATCAGAGTTTAAGGAAACAGACAAACTCATTGTTGTTGGGCTTTTAAGAGGTTCATTTGTTTTTATAGCAGATTTAGTACGAGAACTTAACCTACCTGTTGAAGTCGATTTTCTCGAGGCATCTTCTTACGGGGATGAAATGGTGTCGTCCAAGGAGGTCAGAATTCTAAAAGACTTGAGAGGTGCAATTGAAGGAAAAGATGTACTTCTTGTTGAGGATATTGTTGACACAGGTTTTACGCTACATCATGTAACTAACTTACTTTTATCAAGAAGTCCTGCTAAATTAAAAACTATAGCTTTACTTGATAAACCAAGTCGACGGGAGACAGAAATTAAAGCAGATTGGACTGGTTTTGAAATACCAGATGAATTCGTCGTTGGGTATGGGATTGATTATGCTCAAAGAAATAGAAACCTCTCTTTTATTGGGAAAGTTAGGTTCGTCTAACAGAATAAAAAGAAAGCATACACCTCTATTCGATCAGGCCAACTAACGACCTTTCCATTCGGGCTCACGTTTTTCAGCGAATGCACGTGCACCTTCGATTTGATCTTCTGAGGTGTAAAGTCTTTCAACGCTTTCAAATTGACTTTTTGTGATCTTATTCAAAGCTTCCTGGAATTTCATATCTTCAGATTCACGAACAACTTCTTTTATCGCAGCATAGACTAAAGGGGGTCCTGAAGCCAAAAGTTTTGCTAATTTATGAGCCTCATTCATTAAATCTTGCGCAGGATAAATATGATTTATTAGTCCCCATCTAGCAGCTTCCTCAGCATCCAACCACCGGCCGGTAAATAGCATATCCATCGCAATGTGATATGGTATTCTCTTGGGTAATTTAATTGATGCAGCATCAGCCACAGTTCCTGAACGAATTTCAGGTAATGCAAAAGTGGCATGCTCAGCTGCCAGAATTATATCGGCGCTCAGAGCCCATTCTAACCCACCCCCACAACAAATACCATTTACTGCAGCTATAATGGGCTTATTTAATCCTCTAAGCTCTTGGAGGCCTCCAAAACCACCGACACCATAGTCTCCATCTACAGCATCACCTTCGGCCGCGGCTTTTAGATCCCACCCTGGGCAAAAAAACTTTTCTCCCGCACCCGTTATAATTGCTACGCGCAAGTTTGGATCATCTCTGAAATTTGTGAAAATTTTACCCATCAAAAGGCTCGTTTCTAGATCAATAGCATTTGCTTTAGGCCGATCTAATTTTACCTCTAGAATATGATTAATCTCAGTGGTTTTAATTGGACCATCAGAACTCATTACATCACCTCTCTTATTAACGCATCAGCCACTATTACTTCCGAACTTGTAACTATAAGTGGGTTAATTTCTATTTCAAAAATTTTATCTTTATTATTCAAAACTAAATTTTGGATCTTCATTATTGCTTCTATTATTTGATTTACATCTGCGCCAATAGCACCCCGGTAACCTGTGATAATCTTAGATATTTTAAGTTTGTTAAAGCACTCTAATATTTCATCCTCACTACTGGGAAGCATAATGGATGAAGTATCAGAAAGAAGCTCGGTCAAAACTCCTCCTGCAGCGAGTGTTAAAAGCATTCCGTGAGCAGGATCATGCACAACCCCTACTAGTAATTCTAACACGATATCATCTACCATTTTTTCAATAATTACATATTCTTGTGATATTTTAGTGTGCGCATTTTCAACTTCTTTTTCAGTTTTTAGATTTAAAAAAACTTCTCCTAAGTCACTTTTATGTGCTGAGCCAAGTGCTTTTAAAACAACCGGATAACCAACTTGGTTTGAAACCAAGTGCGCGTCAGTCGACAAACATTTTTTTGTATTAGGTATCTTTAAATCATACTTTTTTAAAATCATCTTTGCAGCATACTCATCTATTAATATGCTTTTTCCATTTGGATTAGATAAGAATAATGGCAACGGTCTTAGGTGTAATTTAACAGATGACGACGCTTTAATTGCAGCCAAAGCTGCGTCCATTCCGTGCAGAGTAATGATATCACTCTGCAATAAGTCATCAGATATATTCTCTGGAATATTTTCTGGTAAAGTTGAAACCAGAGCTAGTGGCTTATTTTCTGCTTTTTTTGCTTTTTTTGCAGCCAATATGACGCAATCCCAGGCAGATGGATCACAATTATCATTTCTTGGAAAATCTACAATTATTATGGTTAATCCTTCATGCCCACGCATCATCGCAAGAAACGTACGAGACATTGCATCAACATTTCCCCAAATATAAGTATGATAATCAAGCGGATTCGATAGGGCCACCATTTCACCTAAAACTGAACGCAGCTCAGAGATATTTTCTTCCCCTAGAGTGGGAAACTTGACACCATACTCTTGCGCTAAATCGGCAATAAGTGAAGCCTCACCTCCGGAGCATGATAAAGATCTTATATTTTTTGAGGCCAATGGGCCATACAAGTGAAGTAATTTAAGCGTATCAATTAAAACATCTAATCTATCAACTTCAGAAATTCCCAAGCGTTTAAATAGACTTTTGGCACCCTGCGCATTACCAGCTAATGACGCCGTATGAGACTGTGCCGCTCTTCGCGCTTGCACACTTTTTCCAACCTTAAGTACGACTATAGGTTTATCTAATTTTCGAGCCTCCGCTGCTAACTCTTCAAAGGCTCTTAAATCCCCAATTCCTTCTACATGAATACCAAGAGCCGTTACCCGGGGATCGGAAAGGAGATATTGTCCAATTTCTGAAAACCCCAGGCAAGCTTGATTTCCTACGCTCATTATATAGGAAATCGGCAATCCGCGGGTCTGCATCGTCAGATTAATTGCTAGATTTGAACTTTGCGTTAATATAGCAACGCCTCGCTCCACCACCTTTCCACCATGCTGGTCTGGCCAAAGTGCCGAACGGTCTAAATAATTTATAAATCCATAACAATTTGGACCCAAAATTGGCATATCTGCAGCAGCATCAATAAGACACTTTTGCAGTTCTCCAGAACCTTTTTTATCTTTCTCTGCCTCTAAAAATCCAGATGCAAAGCAGACAGCACCACCTGCCTTAATACTATTCAGCTTTCTGACAACATCTATTGTCGTGGTACGATTTACCCCAATAAAAGTGGAATCAATTCTTTCGGTGATATCGTCTAAATCCTTGAAAGACTTTAGCCCAAATATTTCTTTTCTTGACGGGTGAACTGGAAAAATTTTTCCTTTGTACCCAATTTTAAAAAGCTGCTCAATAACTGATTGGCACCATACACCACCACCTACAACAGCTACACTTTTTGGTGAAAATAAACGCCTTAATCGGGATTGAGAGCTCATTATGACTACTTTTAAAAAGGAAAATTAAGAACCTAAAGGACGGAGTAGATCTCTACTAATTATATGCCGCTGAATTTCCGAAGTTCCATCCCAAATACGTTCGACACGCGCATCACGCCAAAATCTTTCTATTGGATAATCATCCATCAAACCCATTCCCCCATGAATTTGCAAAGTTGCATCAGTCACGCGCGCTAACATTTCAGTTGCATACAATTTTGCACTGGCTATCTCTCTATTTGAGGATAAATTTTGATCTAAACGCCAAGCTCCATTCAATGTTAAGAAATCTGCGGCATCAATTTCAGTAATCATATCGGCTAATTGAAAACTAACGCCCTGAAATTTTCCAATTTGTTGACCAAACTGCTTTCGCTCAGCACTATAATTCAAAGCATAATCAAAACAGCGTCGCGCCCGACCCACTGACATCGCTGCAACTGTAAGCCGAGTAGCATATAACCACGTATTCATCACCTCAAAGCCACCGTCAACTTCACCAAGCACTTGCTCTTTTGGCAACAGACAGTCATCAAATTCTAAAATCATATTTTTATATCCTTTATGACTTACAGAATTATAACCATCTCGTATTACAAACCCTGGAGTGCCTCTATCGACCAGAAAAGCGGTTATCTTTTTCTTAGGCCCTTTCTCAGTTTGCTCCTCGCCCGTTGCAATAAAAACAATAATAAAATCAGCATGTTCAGCACCAGAGATAAAGTGCTTAGTGCCGTTAACAATCCAGTCGCTTCCCTCACTTTTTGCAAAACACTTCATACCTCTAACGTCAGAACCCGCATCCGGTTCCGTCATAGCCAAAGCGTCCATCAGATCTCCACGAACAGCGGGTAACAAATACTTTTCAATCTGTTCATCTTTACACGCCATCAAAATATTTTGAGGCCTACCAAAAAAATGTGTCAAAGCCATTGATCCACGACCAAGCTCGCGCTCTACTAGGGCAAAATCTAGATGATTTAGGCCAGCTCCACCTATGTTTTCAGGGAAATTACAGGCGTAAAAGCCCAAATTTATGCATTTTTGTTTTATATCTTGTGCGATTTCGGTTGGCACAGAACCCTTACTTTCAACTAAATTTTCATGAGGATAGATTTCGTTTTCAACAAAGCTTCTAACAGTTCCAACAATCATTTCTTGTTCTTCTGTTAATCCAAAAAACATATTCTTCTCGCTCCTAAATTTTACCAGATAAGATTTGCAAATTTTCAACTACAGGTGATTTAGGTAAAGATGATTTTCGTTTTTTCATATCGATATGTAATAAGAATTGCTCACAAGTTGAAAGAACACAAGAGTCTTCAGCTCTATGCATAGAATGAAAAAGTTTAAGTTTTTTCCCATCAATAAGCTTTACAGTCGTGTCTACCAAGATGTCCTCTCCTGCAAGTGTTTCATTTAGAAATTTAACTGATGTTTCGACCGTAAAATAACTGTAACCAGACTCCACATAGGCCTTATCAGCCCCAACCGCCCAGAGAAAACCATCTGCTGCATCACTGTATACCTGCCCATAACGTCCCTCATTCATATGTCCATTATAATCAGTCCAATCTACAGGAACTTTTCGAGAAACTGTTCTCATCTTAGGAGCGACATCAGCCAAACTGAGTATTTGAGTTTCATGATTATTTATAATTTTTCCAGCAGCTTGATCCTGCTGTTTCAAAGCTCGCAATATTACAATCAAATTATTATCACGAATTTTCTCAAGTTCTCTAATTGAGTACTTACCTGACTGGTTATCGGATTGATCTGCGATATCTTTTACTAGTTCCTTTGTGAGTTCTGGTACATCCATGAGCTTTGTCCAAGGCCACTTTAAACAAGGTCCAAATTGCTCAATAAAGTGGGCCATTCCACCTTCTCCACCAGCAACCCGATAAGTTTCAAAAAGCCCCATTTGAGCCCACCGAAGGCCAAATCCGTACCTAATAGCATTATCAATTTCTTCCGTAGTGGCAATTCCATCCTTTATTAACCAGAGAGCTTCTCGCCAAACAGCTTCAAGAAAACGATCAGCGACATGAGCATCAATTTCTTTACGAACATGCAAAGGAAAAAACCCAACTTCAGTGAGAAACTTTTTTGCAGATTTAAAATGCTCATCACTTGTCAACCGACCGGGAACCACCTCAACCAGGGGAAGCAAATAGACGGGATTAAATGGATGACAGACCATTATTTGGTCAGGAAAGGACGACTTTTCTTGTAACTGAGAAGCCATGAACCCTGAAGTCGAAGAACCAATAACGGCTTTTTTCTTGCAGTATTGTTGTATTTCTGACACAACAGCGTGCTTGATATCTAAACGTTCTGGTACACTTTCTTGGATCCATAATGCATCTTCAACAGCATCTTTTAGTGTAGAACAAAAATATAAGCTTCCTTCTTCTGGAAGCGTAAAATCATACAACATTGGAAGAGCCCGCCTGGCATTCAATAGAACCTCATCAACTTTTCGTTCCACTTGCGGATCTTTATCAAATACTCTTACATCCCATCCATTAATTAAAAACCGAGCCAGCCAACCTGCTCCAATAACACCACCGCCAATAATTGCTGCTACTTTTTTCATAAATTATACCTTGCCAAGAAAAGCACTAAGAACGATTAAATTGTTAGTTTAATTAATCGGTGCTTTTTTGTTCAACTTGAGCTTATTTCTAACCTCTTGAGGTCCTATGACTTCAGAACCCATAGCTTCAATAATTTCCCTTGCACGCGCGACTAAATCTTCATTTTTTGCTAAAACACCTTTCTTAAGCCAAAGATTATCTTCCAAGCCAACTCTCACATTACCTCCAGCTAATATTGCTGCAGCAACAAAAGGCATCTGGTTTCTTCCAAGAGAAAATGCGCTGAACGTCCAATTTTCCGGGACATTATTTACCATTGCCATGAATGTATTCAAGTCATCTGGCGCACCCCATGGTACTCCCATGCACAATTGAACCAAAACATCTTTCTCGATAGTACCATCAGCTACTAACTGCTTTGCATACCAAAGATGTCCTGTATCAAAAGCCTCTATTTCTGGCTTTACTCCAGCCTTAGTCATGATTGCACCCATTGCCTGTAACATTCCTGGAGTATTGGTCATAACATAATCCGCTTCTGCAAAGTTCATAGTGCCACAATCCAAAGTGCAAATTTCCGGTAAACATTCGATAATATGTGCCACCCTCTCCTCGGCACCAATCATGTCAGTTCCTGCAGCGACTGGTAAGGGGCTCTCTGTGCCACCAAATACCATATCACCACCCATACCAGCAGTAAGGTTAAGAACAACATCGACATCAGCATCTCTGATACGATCAGTAACCTCGCGGTAGAAGGCCAACTTTCTGCTTGGCATCCCAGTTTCGGGGTCCCGTACATGACAATGAACTATCGCAGCACCTGCTCGTGCTGCATTGATTGCACTATCAGCAATATCTTTTGGACTTCGAGGCACTAAATGGCTTCGACCTTGTGTACTGCCAGATCCCGTAACTGCGCAGGTTATAAAAACTTCACGGTTCAAGTTTAAGGGCATCACTTTCTCCAAAATTTCTAATCATAAATTGTCAGATAGACTTAATAAAAACTTTGCCATATATACCAAATACTATGCAGAAATGGTCAAATAATAAATATTCACCCGTAATTATTGTTTTCTTACTTTTTGAAAAATTTTCAAACTTATGCCTCGCAAATTGCTTGGAACCTTTAAGAGCGGTAAATGACTTTAGCGAACGCGATATATTTAAATGGATTTTTACGTCTGTTGACGGAGGGCCAATCCTGTCTTCTTCAGGTCTACCGGTAATGACCGAACGCACATCAATAGATTTAAAAAAAATTGACTATTTATTTGTAACATCCAGTTACGATTATACATCCCACGCTAATAAGAAATGTAGCCATGCAATTAGAACTCTAGCACCCAAATCTAATAATCTTATAGGCCTTGACACTGGTTCTTGGCTATTGGCAAACGCGGGCTTATTGGATGGTTACAATGCTACAATTCATTGGGATGTATTCGATGAATTTGCAGAAAACTTTTTTTCTTTAACCGCTATTAAAGAACGAGTTATCATAGACCGAACGCGTATTACTTGCGCAGGAGCAATGTCTGCTTTTGAGGTAACTCGTAAGATTATTGAAAAACATTCTAATAAATTAATGGCACTAAACGTTGACTCTCTTTTTATGAGAGATAACAGATATCCAAATAGTAACACCGATAAAAACTCATTTGAAGCAAATTATGTGGACAGAGCCATCGCTCTGATGCGGGAAAATATTGAAAACCCTTTAACATTAGAACAGATTTCAAAAATTATTTCTTGTTCACAAAAAACCCTAGCAAGACGTTTTCACGCCAAAATCCAAATATCTCCAGGTCAACTCTACAGAGAAATTCGCCTAACCCACGCACGACATTTATTAACAACAACTCACTTACCAATTTATGAAATTGCATTGCGTTGCGGTTATGATAATCCTGCTGCTTTATCCAGAGCCTATAAAAAGCAATTTAAAATACAACCACGAGAAGAAAAAAAAACTAACCTCTGAAACCGATTGCTACAACAAATTTCTCCGAACTGTCTGATCGGCTGCTAGGTGGCTTTACATTGTGTACTTTTGTAAATTTTTGTTTAAGCAAAATTTGTAAGTCACTTTCTGCCCCACCGGCTAAAACTTTTGCTACAAAAGTTCCACCTGTCGCCAAAACATCAAAAGCAAAATACGCTGCTGTTTCACAAAGTGCCATTATTCTTAGGTGATCGGTCTTTTTATGACCAGAAGAAGATGCTGCCATATCAGACATGACAACATTGGCTTTACCCTCAAGAATATTTTTTACTTTAATATCAGCATCGTTATCCATAAAGTCAATTTGATGAAATGTTGCTCCTGGCAAAGACTCCATTTCTTGTAAGTCTATTCCAATGACTGATCCAATTTTTACATTTTTCTTCGCACCTAAAGCGTTAACTAATTCAACAGCCACCTGGCTCCAGCCTCCTGGAGCACAACCTAAATCAACAACTTTTGAACCTGGTAACAGAAAATTAAACTTTTCATTTAACTCCAAAATTTTAAATGCCGCACGACCCCGAAAGCCTTCAAGCTGAGCTCGCTTTACATAGGGGTCGTTTAATTGGCGCTGAAGCCACTTAACCTGACTGACTGTTTTCCCTCGAGCCGATTTAACCTTTACTTTTAGGTCTCGCTGTCCGCGCCCAGATATATTTTTATCCACAGTTGTTTTTTTCATCAATTCATCAATTTGAAAATAATCATGCCTTTTCTTAAGGAATAGTGTCTTCTAGCACACCATTTGCAGACATTTGAGCGTAAAGAAGTCCTTCACGCAAACCACGATCAGCAACGGTAAGCTTGTCAGTCGGCCAACTTCTCAACATCGCTTGTAAAATAGCTGAACCAGACATTATTAGAGCCTGCCTATCACGCCCGATCCTAGGATCTTTTTTACGACCTTCCGGACCCATCTCCAAATATGAACGGATCACCTTGTCAATTTGTTCCGTTGTCATTCTCAAACCATCCACCTTGGTCCGATCATAACGGCGCAAACCAAGATGTGAGGAGGCCACAGTTGTCACTGTACCAGAAGTTCCTATAATCTGAAAACTAGTTTCTATTTTATTATCTTTATAGGGAGCAAAATCAGTCAATTTTTCTTCAAAATACCAGCTCATCAAAGCAAACCTAGCGGCGTCGTCTTCAACATCATTAAATTGATCGCGCAAGGTTGCTACACCTAGGGGCACCGAAATCCAGTCAACCACTTTGGCGGCAGCAAATGGGCTGTCGGCTAGATTAAAACCGGCATGTAAGCGCATTATTGACTTCGGTCTTTCTCCTGAAGGCACAGAAGTTAAATCGATCCAGACAAGTTCAGTTGAACCCCCTCCAATATCAACAACAAGTAACTGTTCAGACTTACGACTAACTAAAGGCGCACAAGAAATTACGGCTAACCGCGCTTCTTCTTCCGTATCTATGATATTGAGTTTCAAGCCAGTTTGTTGAAAAACTTTAGAAATAAATTCCTTTGAGTTTTTTGCACGTCTACAAGCCTCTGTAGCGACAAGCCTGGCAAACTTTACATCATATTTATCTAACTTTTGTTTGCAGACTTGAAGGGCTTGAATAGTACGATTAATGGAGTCACGACTTAATCTACCAGTTTTTTCAAGACCAGATCCCAATTGAACGGATTTTGCAAAACTATCAATAACATGGAACTGCGCACCTTTTGGCTGCGCAATTAACATGCGACAGCTGTTGGTGCCTAAGTCGAGTGCTGCATAGAGAGCCTCAGGCATCATTTTTTTGTCTATATCGCTCTCAACCACACGAGGGAAAGCAACTTTCTCTATAGGCGTCTTGGGCGCCATAACCTACGCCCTCCGTAATAAGTTACTTAAAGAATACGTCGGAGCCTAGTACTGTGCAAGACACTTTAATCCATGTTGCTTATATTTATTCTATTTGTCTAAGTTAAAAGTCGCAGCTGCGATCCTTTCTGTCGAAATCTAGCTGTTGAAAATAGGTTAACTATCATACCAGGAAGAATAGATTTGTCAGGGAGTCGGTAGATGCATGACGTAATAATTGTTTATTGGAGGGATATCCCCGCACAAGTCATTGTCGGCAAAGGTCGTCGCGCAACTAAAATACAACTCCCAGAAAGGTTTGAGCAAGCTATCGATAGAGCTGCAATGAAGTCAGACCAAAAGTCCACTGATGACTATCTTGCCGAATGGAGAAAAGCAAAACCGTTTAAAGTCGAAGGGAACCCAGAGGACATTGCAAGAGAACAAGCAGAAAAATTAGAAATAGAATATGATAAAGAAAAATTGATAGTGCTTGTCAATAATAATGGTCGAGCTGACTGACTAGATTTGAGGATAGAAAATGGCATTTTTTGGATTAAAAACAAAAAATTCACAAACGTCGCAGATTAGCGAAAATATTGAGCGTTTTATGTGCAATTATTCGATCGAAGTCATGCCCAGAACGGCAGAAAAAATTGAAAACTTTAGAGATATATTGCCAAAAAATACTAGAGTTTATATTGCTCATATTGAGGGAACGCCTATTGAAGATATGGTAGCAACTGCAAAAAGACTTGCAGAAGAAGGCTTCCCCACCATGCCCCACTTTCCTGCCCGAATTATTAAAGACAAGGCCACCTTAAATGAATGGATATCTCGGTATCAAGGAGAGGCTGGAGTTAACCAAGCCCTGATTTTAGCAGGTGGTGTTAGCAAACCGCACGGTGAATATGAAAGTTCTATGGATCTTTTAAAAACTGGCTTGTTTGATAAGGCCAATTTCAAAAATATCCATATTGCGGGTCATCCCGAGGGAAATAAAGATATCGATCCAGACGGAAGTACAAACAACGTAGACTCAGCTTTAAAATGGAAGCAAAATTTTAAGAATGCAACTGATGCAAAAATGGCTATAGCTACCCAATTTGCTTTCGAGGCCGGTCCTATTATTGAGTGGGCTAATTCAATTAAAAATGCCAATATAGACATACCTATTCACATCGGTATTGCAGGTCCAGCTAAGTTACAGACATTGATCAAATTTGCTATAGCTTGTGGCGTAGGTCCATCTTTGAAGATTTTACAAAAACGAGCAACAGATGTGACAAAACTTCTTCTGCCTTACGAACCAATCGACGTTCTGTCCCAGTTGGCCAATCACAAAGAAAATAACCCAGATTTTAATATTTCGAACGTTCATTTTTTTCCACTTGGCGGAATAAAAACAAACGCTAAATGGGTGACGGAAAACGGTGGAACTTCTGGTATTCCAGCAAATCAAGTATAAGGAAAAAAAATGGTAAAAACTGTTGTTGAGTCAAAAACCAAATCTGCTGTTTTAGGTTTTGATCACCCTTTTTGTGTAATAGGTGAACGAATAAATCCAACCGGCAGAAAAAAGTTGGCCGCTGAACTAGAGGCTGGTAATTTCTCAACAGTGGAAAAAGACGCGCTGGCCCAAGTCGCAGCGGGGGCAAACATTTTAGATATTAACGCAGGTGTTGTGTATAATTCAAACCCAAACCCCAATGAAACAGAACCTCCTTTGATGAAGAAAATGATTGAATTAGTTCAAGGACTTACTGACGTTCCTATATGTATTGATAGTTCAGTACCTGAAGCTTTAGAAATGGGGCTCCAAACTGCTCAAGGAAGGCCTCTGTTAAATTCGGTAACCGGTGAAGAAGAGCGGTTAGAGTTTGTGCTGCCTCTAGTCGCAAAATACAATGTCCCCGTCGTAGCGATTAGTAATGATGATACAGGCATCTCAGAGGATCCAGATGTTCGTTTTGCAGTTGCGAAAAAAATTGTGGAGCGTGCTTCGGATTTTGGAATACCAGCCAATGATATTGTCGTAGATCCGCTTGTGATGCCCATCGGAGCAATGGCGACCGCTGGAAAACAAGTATTTACGCTTGTCCGTAAACTACGAGAGGAATTGGGAGTAAATACGACCTGCGGCGCATCTAATGTTTCTTTTGGACTACCAAATCGACATGGGATTAATAATGCTTTTTTACCCATGGCTATGGGCGCAGGAATGACATCCGCAATAATGAACCCAGTAGCACTGCCTGTAACACAGAAAAAAATAGAAGATAAAAGAGCTGAAATATTATCTTTAGGCATAATAATTCCAGAAACCATGGATGACGAAACATTTGTTTCTATCTTTGGCATGGGATCCACTAAATCTTGTCCAGGAAAAGAGATGGAAGCAATAAGAGCAGCTAACTTACTTACGAATAATGATCCACACGGTGGAGCTTGGATCAGATTTAATAAACCAGCAGGTACCTCAGCTGAAGGTTCTAATGAAAGCGGAAGACCTCGAAGGCGCGGTGGTAGGCGTCGAGGATAAAGTGTTTCCTTGCTAATAATCACCTATCATAAATTGTAGAGCGCATTTTTTTAAATATGAATTGCCCGATCGTAGGCGTCTAACACACTTTCATGCATCATTTCTGAAAGTGTAGGGTGAGGAAAAATTGTTGATATTAAATCTTCCTCCGTCGTTTCCAATTTTTGGCCGAGCACATATCCCTGAATTAATTCAGTCACTTCCGCACCCACCATGTGTGCACCTAAAAGTTCACCGGTCTCAGAATCAAAAATAGTTTTGATCAAGCCTTCCTCCTCTCCCAAAGCAATAGCCTTACCGTTACCAATAAAGGGAAACCGACCAATCTTAATCTTTAAGCCTTTTTTCTTGGCATCTTCTTCAGTTAAACCAACACTTGCTATTTGAGGTGTACAATAAGTACAGCCAGCAATAGTGCGCGGCTCAATTGCATGGACTTTTTGTCCAGCAATTAGTTCAGCGACCATTACACCCTCATGGCTTGCTTTATGAGCCAACCAAGGCGCTCCCGCGACGTCCCCAATTGCATAAATTCCTTCAATACCAACGTTGCAATTACTATCAGTTTCTATATGTGATTTTTCAACCTTAACTGGAAGTTTCTCAAGGCCTAAGCCCTCCACGTTTCCAACAATGCCAACTGCTGAAATAACAGTATCGAATTGTTCAGATTTAATTTCACCAGACTGATCTATTTCAACATGTGCAATATTATTCTTGAGTTCGAGGTTCTTAACAGAAGTTTGCGTGAGTACTTTCATACCTTGTTTTTGGAATTGTTTATGAGCAAAGCTCGCAATTTCATTATCTTCAGCAGGCAATATTCGATCCACCACTTCTATAACTGTAGTGTCAGCGCCTAGATTATTATAAAAACTGGCAAACTCAATACCGATTGCTCCTGAACCAATAACTAAGAGCTTTTTTGGCATACGAGAGGGAGTTAAGGCGTGCTTATAAGTCCAAACTATTTTTCCATCAGCTTCTAAACCCGGCAATTCTCTAGCCCGTGCGCCTGAAGCAATTATGATATTATCCGCTGTCAATTCTTGCGATTTCTTATCTTTTGAAACTTTAATTTTTTTCTTATCAAGAATTGTTGCCTCTCCAATGAAAGTTTTTACTTTATTCTTTTTTAGCAGGTGAGTTACGCCTTGGTTTAACTGTTTAGAAATACCACGAGACCGCTTTATGATAGCTTTCAAATCAAATGATATTTTATCAGCACTCAATCCAAACTCATTTGCCCGATGCATTAAATGAAAGATTTCGGCAGATCGCAGCATTGCCTTAGTAGGAATACATCCCCAATTAAGGCAAATTCCCCCCATATGCTCTCGTTCGACAATTGCTGTTTTAAGACCCAGCTGGGCACTTCTAATGGCCGCAACATAGCCCCCTGGTCCAGCACCAATTACAACTACATCAAAATTATCTTGCGACATATCTGGCTCCAAAAAAATTTATTGTTTAACGTTAAACTACATATTATAGATGTTCAACGTATCTTTTAGAGAAATCCGCAGTAAATCAGGCTACAAAGCTATTAGGTTTTGAGAGAAGAGCTTCGTAACCTCCTTTATCAATATACTCTTGCTCAGACAGAGTATTCGACCGGTCCAATTGACTATTCCTACTGGGAAAACGTCCGAAACTCCTTATTAATTCACGCTGCGCTTGAGCGTACTTTAGTAAATTGCATCCAGAAGATGGAAGTTTCTCCAATATTTGCCGAATACATTTTTCCTGATCGTACAAATTTTCAGAGTGCATCAACGGCATATAAAAAAACTGACGGGCTGGCTCATTTATTTTCAAATCGAAACCATATTTAATTGACTGCTTAGATGCCGCTATCGCAACTCTATCAGCAGCAAAACACCTTTTTTTTCCTCGAAAAATGTTTCTGGAGAACTGATCCAACACTATTATATACGCTAAGGTTCCAGAAGGGTAAGTTAACCAAAGGCTGTGCCCACCAGAAAGAATATACTCCAAAGTTTTACAAAATTTTTGTTCAATTAAACCATCTAAAGAGTCATCGTAAGTGTGCCAATAATCTGGCCCAACTTCGTCAAGCCAGAAATTTAAAATAAATTCGGGATTCATGCCTGTTATCCTGCTTTTTTGCTACATTAAGACATGAGTTACATTTTTTGTGAAGTATTATTTAATCTGAAGACTGACTTTGAACCGCTTCTTCGGCTGCTTCAATAGCTAACTCTTGGGCAATTTCAACGGCTACGACAGAAGCTGTAGGGAGGACGGTTGCGTAACTGGATGTATCTACATCAGAAATTCCGCGCTGGGTCATTCTGAAGAAACCATAAACTGTAAGTAAGCCTAGCAAAGTAGCTAAAATTATAAAAAACCCTTGAGATCCCATTTTTGTCATCAAATACCCTGTGATTATAGGCCCACTGATTGCTCCCAATCCATTTAAAAAAAGCAGGCCACCTGAGGCTGAAGCCATATCTTCAAGCTCCAGAAAGTCGTTTGTGTAAGCTATAAGTAGAGAGTAAAGCGGGTTAGACATGCCGCCAATGAAAAATGCACTCACCACAAATACTATAAAAATATCCTCAACCATCACTGCGGATATAGCCGCAATAAACCCGACAGCAGATGTTGCTACAATCAAAATTCTGCGATCCATCCGATCAGAGAGCCAACCAATTGGAAATTGAAAGACCATTGCCCCAATATAAAATGCAGCAACAAAAATTGAAATTTCAGACAAAGTTAAACCAGCATTAGTTCCAAATACGGGAGCCATGCCAAATTGAGCTGAGAATACACCCCCCAAAAAAAACATTCCTACACATCCTAGAGGTGAAGTAGAAAATAACTCCTTTATACTCATCGGTTTAGTGGCCTCAAAG
Source organism: Paracoccaceae bacterium (assembly GCA_029248915.1). Lineage (GTDB taxonomy): Bacteria > Pseudomonadota > Alphaproteobacteria > Rhodobacterales > Rhodobacteraceae > Salinivivens. Next base: position 16,221 of record JAQWIK010000060.1, read on the forward strand.
GCAGGAGTTGGTGTGATAGATAATAAAATTGGTGCAAAAGAAATTGATACCAATACTGAAATCAATACGAAAAGCTCAAACCCACCAGGGTCACCGACAAGCAATAAAAGTTGCGCAACTACAATACCAGCCATCTGCACGACCATATAAGAAGACAAAAGTTGACCCCTGTTCTCATTTGTCGCGGCATTATTCAACCAACTTTCAGCCGTTATATAAACACCACAAAAGCAAAAACCGATGATAACCCTTCCCGCAGCCCAAATCCATGGATTAACCAGTAGAGGATATAAGATCAGCACTGCAGATATAAATGAGGCCAGTGCCGCAAAAACTCTAACATGTCCTACTCGCCGTATTAACTCAGGAACTAACCTACTGGCACCTAAAAAGCCCACAAAATAAGCCGACATTACAATCGACATCTGAAAGGTAGAAAAGTTTTCTAATTCCCCTCTTACACCTAGTAAAGTACCTTGGAGGCCATTCCCAAGCTGCAAAAAAAGCATACCCAACAAGAGAGCCCAAGACCCTTGCATAACGAGCAACATATCAACACCTCAAACTAGACACGATCTTTCTTTGGGAACAAAAGTGACGAATCTCCATAAGAAAAGAACCTATATTTTTGTTTTATGGCGTGATCATAGATAGTTTCAATAGTTTCTTTGCTCATCAGTGCCGAAACGAGCATTATTAATGTGGATTTTGGCAGATGAAAATTTGTCATCAATCCATCAGCAACTTTAAACTTGTAACCTGGGTAGATGAAAATATCTGTTTCACCGCTCCACTTGCGTACTGTGCCGTCCGATAGAGCTGAACTTTCTAACAATCTTAAAGCGGTTGTCCCAACCGGTATAATTCTTCCACCATCTTTTTGTGTTTTATTTATCTCTTCGACTGTCTGCTGACAAATCTCTCCATATTCAGCATGCATTTTGTGCTTCTTAATGTCGTCATCTTTAACTGGTAAAAATGTGCCTGCTCCGACATGAAGTGTAACAAAAGAAGTATCTACGCCAATATTCTTAATTTCGCCCAACAAAGCGTCATCAAAATGTAACGATGCAGTCGGTGCTGCTACAGAACCTAATTTTCTAGCAAATACAGTTTGATAATCAAAATTATCACGTCTATCTACTCGGCGCTTCGTGGCAATATATGGGGGTAATGGCATGGTTCCAATATCTTCCAAACGCTTAAGTAATTCAGAACCTTTAATATTAAATCGAAGTGAAGCCTGTCCATCGATTTTATCTGTAAGTTTTGCTTGAAGATTTTTATCGAAAAAAATTTTCTCACCTATTTTTACCTTTCTTAATGGCTTAATCAAGGCACTCCATATTCCTTGTTTTTTCAACGATAAAAGGGTGACTTCTATATTAGACGAGGTCAATTTATCGTTATCAATCAATCGATTTCTAACCCCATTCAATCTCGCTGGAATCACTTTAGTATCGTTAAAAACTAAACGATCTCCAGGTTTTAAATACTTTGGAAGGTCACTTACTGTAGTATCATCGACTTTATTGGCTGTCGCTACCAATAACCGAGCAGAAGTCCTTGGGCTTGCTGGTCTTGTTGCAATTAATTCTTCTGGCAGGTCGAAGTCAAAATCATTTAAAAACATATATCATTCCAAATTAGGAACCGGCCGACGGAAAATTTCTCTGAAAATAGCAGGAGAAAAAATAGAAAGAGGATTAACCAACACTTCTGGCCTATCCGCATTTCCCTTTAATCTATAATTAAAACCTAAAAGCCCCTCGCCTTTTCTTGTAAAGATAGACCCAATTGCGTTGACAACGTAAAGTGGCGACAAAACACCCTGCATATTTAAATTATTAGTGGCTTTAGCATAATAGCCTTCAAGTGAAATTCCGATAGATGGGCCAAATGCTGAAGCTTGTTCAAACTTTATTTGATCTGGCAGATTTACAAAATTAGCTTCAATTTCATTTAAAACCAAGCCAGGACCTTGTAACTGATCTATCAATCCAACAATGCTTATAGCGTCTAATAGTTCCAACAAAGCGGGCATATTTCGGAGACGGATATTTTTGATTTTCAGATTTCCTTTCAGTCCAGGTGTATCCTTTAACTGTCTCAGGTTTAGTTGTGCAGAACCACCATCAGCAGCTTTCGCCGCTCCAAGTGCTCTAATGAAGGATCCAGCATTGTTAGAGTTTGCCACTATACTGTAGCCCCCGTCTATTCTATCTATATTTCCATTGAAAGAAGCTAAGTCATTAAGACTTCCAGAAAATTTTCCCTTCCCACTAGTCTCCAAAGCTGCTGTAAATCTTGTAACAATTTGTTTCTCATATAATTTTAACTCATCCAGATAGATTGTTATTGGAGATGATTTTTTTGATGATTTTTTAACCAGAGGCAATTTTAAAAATTCTTGCATATTAAGTTGACCGCCGATGATATCTAATGACCCATCTTTTTTTATGACTAATTGCAGGTCGAACACATCTCGCAAAGCCAACTTTTCAAAATTAAGAACAAAGCTTTCATCTTTATTTTGTAAAGCAGAAGCTACTAACACTAACTCAGAAGAGCTAAGAGAGATATCGTCAAGAACAAACCCATCTCCCAAAGCACCAGAAACATTCAAATCAGCTTCACTATTGATGTCTTTGATCCAGCCGATTGGTAGATAGCTCAACTCAACTCCTTTTAAATCGCTGGTTAGCTCAAATTCCACCTTATTACTTTCCTGAAATTTTAAAAAAATTTTAGCTGGGGCATACCCAGAAATTTTAATTTCAGGCATATCAACTGGTAGCAGTTCCAAAGCTTGCTCCGATAAATTCAAATCGATTTCTAAAAATTTAGCTTCACCTTTGGCCATAGAGCCTGAAAATTTGGCTTGAACAGGTAAATTATTCACTTTCACGTTACCCTCTATTTCTAAACCTTTTTTATTAGCAAAAAAATCTAAAGTACCGTCTGAAATATCAAATTCAGAATTAATTAAGTTAGACGAAAATTTTTCAGCAGTTCCGTTAACTTCATACAAAATTTCATCTGAAGTTAGGTTACTTTTTAAAAGTATTTCTACTCGAGCCGTTCCGGAAACCTGTGCATCTCCAAAGTTCACTGGCTGCTGTACTTTGTCCAATAACTTTAGAGGATTCCGATTTAAAACTTTAGACATCGAACTTAATGCACCATCAGCGCTAATTAGTATCTTTGCTGGACTAGGTTTAATGCGACTATCTTTGATAAAAAAGCTACTGCCGCCAATATCAATAGCTTTACCGATATCGTCAAAAATAACTCCTTCTTCTAAAATAATGCTTGTCGCATAATCCTTAGAAACAAAGTGTCCAGAAGCTTGTTCTACGAGGGGAAGCCCCTTTAACGGTGTAAAGCTAGTTTCAAAAAATGCAAAACTCCATGATATTTTTGGAGCTAATCCACTTTCAAGTTCCGTTTGCATTGAAATATCAGAAAGTTTACTATTTTCGAAGTGATCCTCCACCCATTTTCTTACTTTTGGTTTATGTTTTTTTGGCCAAAAATAAAATACTTCTTCTAGATCCGCAGAACCACTTCGTGTTTCTAAAGAGACGACCCAATTATCATCTTTGACAGAAACAAATCCATCTGTATGTGTACCTATTTCTGAGTTCTGATCGTACACATAAAACTGAGCAATTTCTAAATCAAAAGGATCAAGTTGCACCCTAAAAGTTGTGCTGGCAGAATTTGAAGAAATACGATTATTTAATAAACCAAATCCACCAGTTTGGAGATCAGTAAAGTTTAGCTGAGTGACAAATGTTTCTGGCACATCTTCTATATCTTCAATAATCAAAAACCCATCCGCGGTTGCCTTTAGTTCTTTGCTATCAATAAATATCTCATCGAAATTAATCTCCCCACTTCCTGGAGCGTAGGAAAAATAAGCCCTAGCAGAGTTAAAGGCGAAGGCTTCAATATCATTTGAGGGCCTTAACAGTCCTGAACCTATTTGGAGAGTTGTATTTACCGGGTTTAGATTTCCATCTTTATTCAATGATCCTCTCAAGGCACCGGAAATTGGAGCTTCTAGAACGCTTAACCATCTAAATTCTGGCGAAAGGTTAGCAATATCTTGCGCAGAAAAGTCATTAAGTAAAATACCGAATTCACCGTTAATTTGACCTATGGTACTTTTAAAATTAGCCTCGATGGTCGCAACTCCTTCGCCCCCAGATAATAGAGCTAAATCGAAACCCATAACCAAGGCTTGCTCCTCCCGTTTCAAGCGAAACCTGGCTCCGTCTACTGTAAATATCTTACCTGTAAGCTGGTCCTCAACCTGTGCGGTCAGTCCAAATAAATTTAAATGCTGAAACCGTTCCATTTCATCAATGACAAAAAACTCATCGAGTTTCTTCAAAAAGCTTAATATATCAAAAAATTCTGTCTCAGAAATATTTTCTGCACCAAAATCAAAATCTAAAGAGCCATTATTCTTTCTAATAATAGAGAGATTTGCGCTATCTAGGCTGACTGAGGTTACTCTGAATTTACCAAAAACTAAATCAACTAAGGAAAATTTAGTTTTTAATGAATTGAAAGACAAAAACGGCTCTTTCTCGGAGTATAAAAAATCAACATTACTTATTGTTATTTCCGGCTCAAAGCTGTCATCCAATGACAAGTAAATTCTATTTGCTTGAATAAAGTAGGCTGAAGAAAGAGAATTAATCTGTGAGATTATTTTGCTAGCAAACCTTTGGGGGATTTGAACTTCTCTATCACGCAAAACTGCAACGACCGCAACAGTTACGACAGCAAAAAACAGTACCACAGAAAAAATAAATGTTACAACCCAACGGAAAATAGAAGAGCTCGTTTTAGGCATAAAAAATTTTTTCAAAAATTTTCTCAATATTTGTTTCTTCTCTTTCAAATATCTTTAACTGACCTACTATCACCATTAATGCGTAATAACAGGACCAAAATATGTCAAATAAACCCTACTCAGCTCCTACTGTAATTCTTCCAAACGAAAATGGAAAAAGTATAGACTTAAAAAACTTTAGACCCAACTCCATTGTCTTATTTTTTTATCCCAGAGACAATACATCCGGTTGCACAAGAGAAGCCAAAGATTTTACTGAAAACCTTAAGCAGTTTGATAGCACTAATGTAAGTGTAATTGGCATTTCGAAAGATAGTGTAGAAAGCCATAAAAAATTTATTAAAAAGCAAAATCTGGCGATATCGCTCCTTTCAGACGAAAACGAAAAGGTGTGTGAAGATTTTGGGGTTTGGAAAGAGAAGTCTATGTATGGAAAAACTTACATGGGGATTGAAAGATCAACTTTTATAATTGATGGTGGGGGTTTTATTGTCAAAGAGTGGCGCAAAGTTAAAGTTGCTGGGCACGTAAATGAGGTTCTTCAAGAATTAGCCAAACTTTGAAAAATAAATGGCATTTTTTTTGAGATTTAATAGGGTGCGGATGTACTAGATTAACTCACTAATGGACTTGATTAAAACAAAATTATTGCTAATTTACAGCGATTTCGTTAACAGATTTAAGTGGTTTTAGATGTCTACGGCGTAAAAGTGGATAAAAATAAGAAAAATATAAAATTTTCCGTTTGGATAGAGAGCTTTTTTCAAAGGTCACTTCCTCCACGTCAGTTGCTAATTAAAACAAATGATAAAACTCACTTTGTTAATATAAAATCTAGTACTCAGGTAGCATTCTTTCTTACAACTTTCTGTATATTTGCTTGGTCAATAATTTCACTGGCTATAGTTGCAATGGATAGTCTTGGAGCTGGCAACTTCAGGGAGCAAGCCTTGCGAGATCAAGAAAACTATCAATCGCGGTTGATGTCTCTAGCTGAAGAACGCGACTCGCAACTAGCTTTATCAAGACGAGCACAAGGTAAGTTTGAAGAAGCCCTCAGCCATATATCGTTTCTACAAGAGGAACTTATGGTGGGAGAAATCCAGCGCAAAGAATTAACCGCTGCTCTTTCTCTTCTGAAAAATAAGCTTAACACATCAAGAATACAAGAAAAGATGGCTAAAAGTAACCTGAGCCAATTCAAACAAATATCAAGTTCCAATATTCGTAAAGAAAGTACACCAAACTTTTTTAGTGAAAGTGATACTGACGAAAAATTGTTAGTTGCTAAAGTTTTAAGTGAAACTGCGGAACAACGCGATGCTCTCGAGAATGAAGCAAATATCGCACTGCTAAATGTTAAAAAAATTGAAAGAAACATGAAGCTTCTTGAACAACGTAATGAGCAAATATTTCGTCTTATAGAAGAAGCTTTATCAGTTTCAATCGGTCCCCTGGATAAAATGTTTCGATCTGCCGGTGTTAATCCAGAAAGTGTTATAAAAAAGATAAGGCAAGGTTACAGCGGGTATGGAGGGCATAACTTATCTTTTATGGATGATGACGGAGAAACAGCTTTTAGCATCTACGATGATAATTTAGAAAAGGCCTCAAGAATTTTGAAAAATTTAGATGAATTAAATCTTTATCGAATAGCCATCGAAAAGTACCCCTTTTATCATCCTGTGCAGACAGCTAATCGGTTTACATCAGGTTACGGTCCCCGTTGGGGCAGAATGCATAATGGTACGGATTTTGCTGCTCCTCATGGAACACCTATTCGCAGTACTGCGGATGGTATTGTAACATATGTTGGATGGCAAAGCGCTTATGGACGATTAATAAAAATAAAACATGACTTTGGGATAGAAACACGCTATGCACATCTCTCAAAGTTTCGTGTTAAAAAAGGCCAAAGGGTTTCTCGAGGTCAACACATAGGAGACATGGGAAACACTGGACGCTCGACGGGCACGCATCTACATTACGAAATAAGAATAGGCGGAAAAGCCATTAACCCAATGAAATATATCAAGGCAGCACAAAATGTTTTCTAAGAGTAAAATTAACGAACCAGCTCAAAAAGCGCCCGAGGCCTCTAAATCTTTGGAGCCCGAAAAAACAACATCTTCTATTCCCATGGCAAAGCCTAAGCCCCCTGCTTCTATATTATCACAAGATTTGAATATTGTAGGTAACATTAAGACTACTGGAGATATTCAGGTTGAGGGGACAGTCGAAGGTGATATCAAAGCTCACTTACTAACTATTGGTGAGACGGCCACTATAAAAGGTGAGGTTGTTGCAGACGATGTAGTTATTAACGGACGAATTATAGGTCGCGTTAGAGGATTAAAAGTTAGACTGACTTCTACAGCCCGTGTTGAAGGTGACATAATCCACAAGACAATCGCAATTGAATCTGGGGCCCACTTTGAAGGATCTGTCCAACGTCAGGACGACCCACTTGCGACAGGTGTTAAGCCAAAAGCTGAATTAGAAAAAAAACAAGAACTAGAACTTAAAAATTAATTATCGCTTTTGGGCGGTATAGAATAAGTAATTGTAGCGCTTGCGACGGGCTTCTCGTTGTTTTCTGAGTAAACCTTTACATCAGCTACAACTAGACTTTTGCCCACTTTTAATAATTCGCAGTGAGCGACCAAATCGATATCTCGTGCGGGCTTTCTCATAAAGTCAATTGAGCAATTTGTCGTTACTGCAAGGGCCTCCTTACCTAATCTCGAACAAACTGCCATAAATGCAGCACAATCAACAAGATAAAAGATTGAAGGACCTGAAACAGTATTGCCTGGCCTCAGATGTTTGAAAGAGATTTTTAGCTTAACTCGCGAGCTGTTTTCTGAAATCTCAAGGATTTCAAAATCATCTTTGATCTGCGGAAATATTTCCTCGACATACTCGCTTAGCTCTTGAATAGTGAAACGCAACGACATTCTTTCATCTCTAGTTTATGTGATGTAAATTTAAAGAAATTTATGGAGAGCACAAGATGGCTATTTTAGAACGTAACGACAAAAATTCCGTGGCTTACATCCTTTTGAATTCACCAGAAACCTTGAATTCTTTGTCAGACGAAATGCTTGCTGCATTAACTAACGAATTTGAGAGTTTACGAAGTGATACAAAAATCAGAGCTGTTGTTCTTTCAGGTGCTGGTAAAGCGTTTTGTGCGGGGCATAATTTAAAAGAAATGACTAGAGGTCGTAATGCCAAAGATGGTGGTAAATCTTATTTTTTGGATCTGTTTGAACGATGTGCGAAAATGATGATGCTTATTCAAAAATTGCCTCAACCTGTGATAGCAAAGGTTCATGGAATAGCAACGGCTGCCGGATGTCAGCTGGTCGCTACGTGCGATTTAGCGGTGGCAGAGCAATCTACTAAATTTGGTGTGAATGGAGTCAATATTGGACTTTTTTGTTCTACACCAATGGTTGCACTATCTAGAAATATACCTAGAAAACAAGCATTTGAGATGTTAACAACTGGAGAATTTATAGGTGCGGAACAAGCAAAAACACTGGGACTAGTTAACAGAGTAACTGGCCTAGACGATTTTGAAAAGCAAACAGAAGAATTAGCGGAAATAATTGCTTCGAAATTAGGAGCAGCCGTTAAAATCGGTAAGGAAGCTTTTTATAAGCAGTTAGAAATGCCAATATCGGAAGCCTATAAATATACAGGGCAAGTGATGGCTGAAAATATGATGTTACGCCAAACTGAAAAGGGTATTGAAGCCTTTCTGAATAAACTTGAACCAACTTGGGAACAAGATTGAGGTTACACGTCTATTTAAAACCTAATATTTCCTTTATTTCACTGGCCTTAAAACCCTCCTGTCTGTATTTTTGTAACGATTTTGAGTCATCTCTTTTAGCTAATCGCTTGCCATTTTCATCGCAAATTAATTTATGATGAAAATAAAACGGTTTCTTAAGACCAAGACGTGAGTTTAAAACTGTATGTATTTTGGTTGCATCAAATAAATCTAACCCTCTCACAACATGTGTTATTTTTTGCTCAGAATCGTCAATGACACAAGCTAAGTGATACGCAGGATAACCCCTGCGCCATAAAACAACATCGCCAACTCTTTTCGAAAATTCCTCTGAGGAAAACGAAATTTTTCCTTTTTTTGGCCCTAATTCACAAAAAGAATACGATTTATTTTTTCTCAAGCTATTATCCATTCGAAGGACATTGCTAAAATTTAATTTATATAAAAGATTGTTTCCGCGACAGGTGCCTGGATAGATAAGGCCATCTGGACCTGAAAATTTTTCACTTTCATGAGGCGCACTTAGTGCATTCTTTATATCTCTTCGGCTACAATTACATTCAAAAAGGCGTAACTCTTTCTTAAATTTAATTAAAATATTTTTATATCTATCTATAGATTCAGACTGACGAACTACTGGCCTATCCCAGGACAATCCCAACCAATCAAGATCATCAAGGATTTGATCCTCCCATCTTTTTTTTGAGCGTGAAGGATCTAAATCCTCAATTCTAACAAAAAACTTCCCCCCCTCTCTACGAGCCATATCGTGAGCAATCATTGCGGAATAAGCATGACCCAAATGTAAAGGTCCTGTCGGAGAAGGTGCAAAACGGGTTATAAAGGTCAAAGTTTTTTTAAAATGTAAATATTGGACTTCAAATTAGCTTTAGGAAGATGATTTCCATAACTCTTATGCAGTATTATTGCCTGCCCACTGCTCAAACATTGCTTTACTTTTCCCTCGTAATTTGGATCACTAAGTGTGTGGTCATTGAATGAAAAACCAAACAATCCGCTTGGCGGTAATAAAGAAAATAGATTATCGAAAACTTCAAGTGGCGCTGCTCCAGCCCCTATTACACCAATTGCCGTTATAATTTTATATTGATCAGCATGAACTGGAATTTTAGTAGAGGGGTCAAATACTGTAAGTTTTTTATATATAGATTTTTCTTCCGCAAGAGATACCATTTCTTGCGAGACATCTAAACCGTCAATATTTGTAAACCCAACAGCCTGAAGCGCAAAACCAGATAAACCTGTTCCGCACCCGTAATCCAAAATAACTTCAGATTGATTAGTGACAATGTCTTTCAAAGCTTTCGCAACTCTTTCTGGAGTTACATACCCATTTTTTTGAACTTCGTTATCATAAGTGGAAGCCCAGGAAGCGTATAATTCTCTACTATCGTTTGTACCGCCATCATATACGTCATTTAAATAACTCTTTGCCATATGATGCACCTTAAAGTATTTAATTTAATTACGTCCATCAAAATATGACAACCACTTAGACCAAGAACTCTTTGCTCGATCAGTATAGGCTTTATAGCGCTCAACACGACCTTTTCGACCGCCTTTAACACCGCTGATCATTGGAAATAGGCCAAAATTTACGTTCATTGGCTGAAATGTTTTTGTATTAGCTCCTCCCGTTATATGATTTACTAGAGAGCCGATCGCTGTATCCGTCGGAACGTCAGGAATATCTTCATTTAGAATTTCCAAGGCGGCTAATCGACCTGATAATAGTCCAATAGCAGCACTTTCAACATATCCTTCAACTCCAGTAATTTGGCCCGCAAAACGAATATTCGGTCTCGGTTTAAAACGTAAATTTTTATCCAATAATGAAGGTGAATTTATAAAAGTATTTCTGTGAATACCTCCCAATCGAGCAAATTTAGCATCTTCCAAACCTGGAATCGTTCGTAAAATTTCTTTTTGGGCCGAATATTTCATTTTAGTTTGAAAGCCTACAATGTTGTAAAGTGTACCAAGAGCATTATCACGACGAAGTTGAACAACCGCATACGGCTTTTCTTCTGAGTGAGGATTGGTTAAACCAACAGGCTTCATTGGACCAAATCTAAGTGTTTCCAATCCTCTTTCGGCCATCACTTCTATAGGAAGACAACCATCAAAATAGGTTGCGGTCTCACCATCCTTAAACTCTGTTTTATCAGCGGCCAAAAGTGCATCAATAAATTTATAATATTGCTGCTTGGACATAGGGCAATTTAAGTATGCTGTTCGCTCTTCTTCTGTTTCTCCCTTATCATACCTAGATTGCATCCAAGCTTTGGACATATCTATCGTATCAAAATAGATAATTGGAGCGATTGCATCAAAAAAAGCTAAAGCATCAACCCCACTCAGTTCAGTAATAGAATAAGCCAACTTTGAGGAAGTAAGTGGGCCTGTAGCTACAATCCATCGTCCCTGAGTTGGAAGTGCCGTGATTTCTTCGTTCGAAATCTTAATATTCGGATGATCATTCAACTTCCTGGTAATAGAAACAGAAAACTCTTCTCTATCAACGGCGAGAGCTCCACCGGCCGGCAATTTATTTTGATAAGCCGTGCTAATTATCAGTCCATTTGCACGCATCATTTCCCAGTGTAAAAGACCTACTGCGTTTTGTTCATGATCATTCGATCGAAAAGAATTGGAGCAAACCATTTCACCCAAATTTTCAGTTTGGTGAGCAAAAGTTTTAACTTTTGGCCGCATTTCATATAGAGTAACGGCCACGCCCATATTTGCCGCTTGCCAAGCTGCTTCGCTTCCGGCCATTCCACCACCAATAATGTTCAAAGACTTTTCCATTTCAATCGATCTGAGCCATTATTTCCACTTCAGATCCATCAACAACACTTGTAAAAAAACAACTTTTTCTTTTTGTGTGGCATGCAGCCCCCTTTTGGTTGACAATTACTAGCAATGCATCTCTGTCACAGTCAAATCGCAAATCAATCAAATCCTGAGTATTCCCAGAAGTTTCTCCTTTTACCCAAAATTCGTTACGGGAACGAGACCAATATGTAACTTTACGCGTTTCGAGAGTTCTTTCTATTGCCTCTTTATTCATCCAAGCAAGCATCAATACTTCCAAGGTACTTTCATCTTGCGCAATTACAGGTATTAAGCCTGCGTTATTATATTGGAGTGTGCTCGGCTCAAAGTCATTCATGTTAAATAATCCATTTGCAACTGGTTCTACTTAAACTATTTATTGTTAATAAACAAAAAGGAAAAGAGCATGCCGTCTGAAACTGACTTAATAAAATTATATTCAGACAAAATTCTTCAAATGGCAGCCCAACCTATATACCGAGAGCGCTTAGTCGAACCGGATGCATCTGCAACTAAAAGGTCACCATTGTGTGGATCTGCAATCACAGTCGATATTGTCGTTAAAGGTGGATTTATCACACATTATGGGCAAGACGTTAGAGCCTGCGCACTGGGACAAGCCTCTTCAACCATAGTTGGAAAGGCTATTATTGGATGCTCACTTACAGAGGTACGAAAAGTTTATGAAGAGTTAAAAGGAATGCTTGAAAACAACGGCCCCATCCCCAGCAAACCTTTCGACGATTTATATATGTTAAAACCTGCATCAGAATACAAAAATAGACACGCCTCTATACTTCTAGCTATTGAAGCTACCTTAACTGCCTTCATTCAAATTGAAGACGAAAACAGACTTATTTAATTTCGAGAATTTACTAAATTTTTTACATAAGTACTGGAATATGCAAAGCTGTTGCAAAAATTATGAATAAAGAGACACAACCTATCATATCAAGTAAAATAGCTTCTTTTTGGTTTAAAAAAATATTTTTAATTAGAGCTAACATTTAACCGACCTTGTTTATTATTATTTTGTTGCTGTTTTGTTCTCATTTTTTTAATCCTATGTCAACTAAAAAGAGAACAAAGTGGGAATAATTTGAGTTAACCAACTGTAATGAGTCTGATTGACTTATCTTGTTCCATTAACCAAAGGAGATTTCTTGCGGATTGACCTTGAGGCGTTTCAAGGTTGGGGTCTTTTGCAAGTAAATATCTCGCTTGTTGATGGGCCGTTTTTGTAAGCACTTCAATCATATCAATATTAGCCATTCTAAACCTTGGCAAACCAGATTGAGCAGTTCCAATAGCATCACCTGAGCCTCTCAAATTCAAGTCCACTTCCGAGATTTTAAAGCCGTCTTCGGTCTCTCTCAAAATAGATAACCTCTTTTTACCAGAGATACTTAACGGCTCTTGATATAACAATAAACAAGTTGATTGGATATTCCCTCGCCCTACCCGTCCACGCAATTGATGAAGTTGCGCTAATCCAAATTTTTCCGCATTTTCGACGACCATAATAGTTGCTGAAGGCACATTTACCCCCACCTCTATTACAGTTGTTGCAACGAGAAGCTTAGTTTTTCCAGAAACAAACCGATCCATGATTTTATCTTTGACCTCTGAAGCCATTTTTCCGTGGACTAACTCCACTACTCCCTCTCCTAATTTGGCTCGAAGCTGCTCAAATCTACGCTCGGCGGCAGTGTAGTGTAAAACCTCACTTTCTTCGATTAGTGGACAAACCCAATAAGCTTGGGTTCCTTTAGCAATAGAATTTTTCAACTTAACTATAACCTCATCTATGCGTGAACTTGAGACGAGTGCGGTGTTGATGGGCTTTCTTCCAGGAGGTTTCTGCTTAATAATGCTAATATCCATATCACCATATTGGGCTAATGCTAAAGATCTTGGAATTGGCGTTGCAGTCATAATCAAAAGATCAACCACACTGCCTTTTTTGCCTAATTCCAGTCTTTGATTGACACCAAACCTATGCTGTTCATCCACAACAGCAAATCGCAAATCCTTGAAAATAACATCCGTTTGAAAGAGCGCATGGGTTCCAATAATAATATTGGTCTTTCCGGCTTTTAAATCATTGAGTTTATTATTTCTAGCGAGGCCTCTATCTCTACCTGTTAATAAACTTAAATTGATACCAACTTGTTCGGCCAAAGGTAACAATGTTTCATAGTGCTGCCTTGCCAATATTTCAGTAGGTGCCATTATAGCGCCTTGCCCTCCCGCCTCAACTGCTGCGATTAAACCAATAAATGCTACTATGGTTTTACCTGAACCAACATCGCCTTGAAGAAGACGGTTCATCCTTTCAGGCTTTTTTAAATCGTCTAGTATATCTTTAACTGAAAGTTCTTGATCTTCAGTGAATTTGAAAGGAAGGTTGTTTAATACCTTATTTTGTATATTGCCTGAAGGGATATTAGCTCTTCCCTTAGATCTTTTAATTTTATTTCTAGCAATTGAAAGAGATAACTGGTGTGAAAATAATTCGTCAAATGCCAATCTTAGTCGTGCTGGGTCAGTATTTGAGGCACCATCGGCAGATACAGGACAATGAGCAGTTCTCAAAGCATCCTGCCAAGACGGCCAACCTTTAATTTTTAATAATTCGTGATCAATCCACTCGTCGAGTTTAGGCAAATTTTTCAATAAACCAGTCACCGTACCAAACATAAGTTTTTGACCAACGCCAGAAGTAAGAGGATAAACAGGTTCAAATCGAACGATAGCCTTTTTGTCATCAATTTTCTTAACATGATGAGGGTGTACAATTTGTGGAATATCATCAAAAAACTCTAGCTTTCCAGAAATAATTCTACGTTCTCCAACAGGTAAAAGAGTTTCAAGATATTCTTTTCTCGCATTAAAGAAAACAATTTGAAAACTGACCTCTGAGTCTTGAACATTCACTCTGTATGCTGAGGCGCGTGAACGACCAACTTTATGCGCTTTAACTAATACTTCGACGGTAACTATTTGTGATGAGGAAACTTCACGAACACTTTTTACGGGCAGACGTTCTAGAACTGAAAACGGTAAATTAAAAAGAAAATCTCTAGGCTTTTCAATCGATAGATTTTTTAAATTAGCAATAGTTTTTGGGCCTACACCAGATAGGTTTTTTAAGTCACCAAACAAATGAAATAATTCTCTAGGACGCGTTCCCATTACTTTCCAATCAAACTAAGCCATTCCGTTTCATCTAAAGTTTCAACACCAAGTTCTTCTGCTTTTTTAATTTTTGATCCTGCTCCAGACCCCGCTATTACTAGATCTGTTTTTGCCGAAACAGAGCCCGATACCTTAGCCCCCAGATTCTCAGCCAAAGATTTAGCCTCCGAACGGCTCATTTGTTCCAGTGTTCCAGTAAAAACTAAAGTTTTTCCCGAAAGAAAATTATCGTTACTATCCGGAAGAATTTCATCCAATATATTCAATTGATCCGCTAGTTTTTCAATTCTATCTCTTCTTTTTCCAGGTTTAAAAGCGGAAAGCAGAGAGCTTACAACAGTAGTTCCAATTCCATCAATTGCTCCCAAATCAAAATACTCTTGGCTATCACTATTCTGAGCAAGTGAAATGATGTGAATAAATTTTGACCAGGTTAGAAAATGGCGTGCTAAAAGTTTTGAAACATTTTCGCCCACATGACGGATCCCTAAGGAAAATAATAAACGGCTAAACTCAATTGTTTTCTTCTTTTCAATTGCATCAAAAAGGTTTGTAGCGCTTTTTCTACCAAAACCGTGACGGTCTTTTAATTTAGTAAGGTTATTTCGATCGCGAGGCTCCAAAGTAAAAATATCAGCTGGTTCTTTTATTGACAAAGCCTCATCAGCAAAAAAAAATTCTATTTGCTTGCCTCCAAGCCCCTCAATATCAAAAGCCTTACGAGAAACAAAATGCTTTAATTTTTCAATTGCTTGTGCCGGACAATTAAGGTCATCAATACAACGAATTACAGCATCACCATCATCCCGGACCACCTCTGCACCACATTCAGGACAGACTGAGGGAAATTGATAAGCTTCGCTATCTTTAAGCCTTTTAGTAAGATCAACATTGGAAATTTTAGGAATAACGTCACCTGCCCTATACACCTCAACCCAATCGTTTAATCGTATATCGTTTCCAGATCTGATTTTCTTACCAGAATTATCACGTCCCGCTATGTAATCTTGGTTATGCAAAGTAGCGTTTGATATTACCACGCCACCGACTGTCACAGGCTTTAGACGAGCAACTGGGCTAAGTGCACCAGTTCTTCCAACTTGAATATCGATAGCCAGTAATTGTGTCCACGAATATTCAGCGGGAAACTTATGAGCAATAGCCCAGCGGGGTGTTGTAGAACGATAACCTAGTCGAGACTGAAGATCCAATGAGTCAACTTTGTAAACAATACCATCAATATCGTAACCTAATTCTGAACGTATTTTTGACAATTCTTCGTAGTGACTGAGTGCTTCATCAATACTTTTACAAAGCTTGGTATGGGAACTCGTTTTAAAACCTAAATTTTTCAACTTTTTTATTGCGCCAAATTGAGTTGCATCCAAAGGCTCTGTTAACTCACCCCATGCGTAAGCCAAGAACTTCAAGGGACGCTCTGCTGTAACTGTTGCATCTAACTGACGCAAACTTCCAGCAGCTGCATTTCTTGGATTTGCAAATACTTTTTTTCCCAAAGAGTCGTGATAGGTATTTAAATTTTCAAAATCTTTATGCTCCATATAAACCTCACCACGAACCTCAAGAACATCAGTTTTTGTTGGTAATGTCTTTGGTATGTCAGAAATCATAAAAGCATTTTCAGTCACGTTTTCTCCAGTAGTTCCATCCCCCCTTGTTGCAGCAAATACAAGCTCACCTTTTTCGTAACGTAAAGACAAGGATAAACCATCAATCTTAGGTTCCACGGTGTATTCCAAAGGCTCTGATACTCTAAAATTTAGAAATCTCCTTACCTGGTCGTCAAAATCATAAAGATCATTATTCTCAAAACCATTCGCCAATGAAAACATTTTTTTTGAGTGCTTAATTTTCGAAAATGTTTCAGACGGTAAATATCCAATTTTTTCTGTTGGACTATCTGGTTTTTTATATTGAGGAAACTTAAGCTCAATTTCTAAATTTCTTTTCTTTAGAAAATCAAATTCCGCATCCGTCATGATGGGACTATCAATACCGTGGTAGGCGCTGTTTGCTTTGTTTAACAATTCAGCAAGATAAGTTAACTCATCTTTTGCCATTTCGTCCGAAAGATTTTCAACAGCTATATAATCTGTCATTATTAGTCCCATATTATTTTAATACCTTGATAAAGTTTCTTAAAAGTCCAGTCTAGTGACAAACCTTATAAGTCTTTTCTAGAAAAATTGATTTTTAATATTAATTATTTTAATAGGAATTGAGTTTTGAGATATTTTAAGAACAGAGGCGCCGCATCTAAACAAAACTGACCATTAGTAGTAAAAAGTTATTATTTTGAAATCAAATATTAAAAAATTGAATTCACTTGTATTTGAAAAATCACCGAGCAATACTAGGGTCGTTGTGGCTATGTCCGGAGGTGTTGATAGCTCTGTAGTAGCAGCTAAACTTGTTAGTGAAG